>NZ_LR215041.1:600000-776661 GCF_900660685.1 Mycoplasmopsis columbina
TTTCAAAAATTTCATTAATATCATTGATAATTGAAGCGATTGCTTCCATGTTAATGATTGCAACATAACGATTGTAAACTTTACGAACAATTTTAGCTACATCTTTTTTACCAAGTGGTAAATTAATAGGCATATTTTGAATAATTTCTTTGAAATTGGTTCCATATGGATAAGCATAGTGCTTTAATTCACTAGCATTACTTGAAGTATGTAAAGTTTCTTTTTCGGTTACACTATCTACATATTTACCAAAAATAAATTCAAAGCTTTCAGGGAAAAGTCTATTGAAAATGAATTTACCAACTGTTGAAACAATATATTTTTCGTCTTGAAGATTTAAATAAGTTTTATTAATTTCTTCAACTGGTAAAACTACTCTAGCATGTAAATGTACTCTACCATTTTCATAAGCAGTAATTAATTCATCATAAGTTGAATAGTAGCTACCTTCACCATCAACGCCTTTTTGTTCCATAGTAAGATAATAAATACCTAAAATAATATCTTGACCAGGGTTAATAATTGGTTCACCATCTTTTGGTCCAAGAATATTTTTTGAAGCAAGCATTAATTCACGAGCTTCTCTTACTGCTTCATCACTAATAGGCACGTGAACAGCCATTTGATCTCCATCGAAGTCAGCGTTAAATGGAGTACAGGTAAGTGGGTGTAATTTAATTGCTTTTCCACGAATTAAAACAGGTTCAAAGGCCTGAATTGATAAACGGTGTAAGGTTGGAGCACGGTTTAAAAGAACAGGTCTTCCTTCAATTGCTTTTTCCACATAAGGTCAAATAATTGGATCTAAGTTTTCAATTGCTTTTTTACCAGCTTTAATTGAATTAATTGAATTATCGCCTTTAATTAATTCTCTAATAATTCAAGGTTCAAATAATTTGGCAGCCATTTCCCTTGGAATACCTACTTGGTGCATTTTTAATTCTGGTCCAACAACAATAACTGAACGACCTGAATAATCAACACGTTTTCCAAGTAAATTTTGACGGAATCTACCTTTTTTACCGGTTAATGCATCTGAAATTGATTTTAAAGGACGGCCATCTTTTGAAGTAACTGGATTTGGTTTTTTACGAGCATTATCAATTAATGAATCAACTGCTTCTTGGATCATTCTATACTCATTTTGTTTAATAAGCATAGGCGCATCTGATTCATTTCATTTTTTAAGACGGTTGTTTCTTATAATAATACGACGATAAAGTTCATTAATATCACTTGTTGAATGACGACCACCATCAAGTTGAACTAACGGACGTAAATCAGCAGGAATAACTGGCAAATCATAAATTAACATGTCAAGTGGATCTTGTTTTGAGTTAATAAATGAATTAATTACTGCTAATCTTTTGTAAAGTTTAGCTCTTTCTTGAACTTTACTTGAAGCTGGGTTGTTGTTGATTTGTGCATTAATTGCTTTAATTTCATTCTCAACATAAGCGGCTTCTTCTTCTAAGTTAATATTTTTTAATAAATATTCAATTGCCTTTGAACCTGTTGAAATTCTGGCATCTGAATATTCATGAATAATTTCATTGTATTCATAAAAATCAATACCATAATCTTTACCAACTTTAGAAGTTGCATATTCTAATAATTCTTCTAATGATTCAGTAATTACTTCATATTCTTCACTATCAGGAGTATAACGAGATTGTAACTCTTCTAAAGCATCGCGATACACAACAGCAGCTTCAGAAATGTCAATAATGGTATTTTTGTTTAATGATTTTAAACCACCATTTTCTAGCACAATATGACTTTTGTAATAGATTAATTTTTCCAAATCAGCTTTAGAAACTGAACGTGAATGATTTGCTACTCTTAAACCAAGTAATTTGGAAATAATTGAGTGATCTATTTTAAAGAATCAAAAATGTACTACTGGATTTTCTAAATGAATGTGTCCCATTCTACTACGACGTGAAATTTTAGGCAAAATTTGCGGTCTATATTTTTCACACATTGCTGTTTTTAAACAAATTGTGTTTTCGTCGCTCTTTTTATATTTAGTACCACAAGTTGGACATTTGTAATCAGTTGTAGGTCCAAAAATTAATTCATCAAATAAACCTTCTTTTTCTGGTTTATAACTTTTGTAATTAATTGTTTCAGGTTTAGTAACTTCACCATGTGATCAACTAGCAACATCTTCTCTGTTAGCTAGAGAAAGAGTAATTCTTTCAATTGGAGCACTATTTTGAATTTTATTTTTTAATGCTTTATTCATTTAAGCCTCCTTGAATATCAAGATTTTCAAAATGTTGTTGATAATCACTATCATCATCATCTGCATGTGAAAGGTCTAGTTTCATTTTAAGACCTTTTAGTTCATAACTTAAAACGTTAAATGACTCTGGGACTCCTGGTTCTGGCAATTCACTTCCTTTAGCAAGAGCTGCATAAAGTTTGTTACGTCCATTGATGTCATCTGATTTATATGTAAGAATTTCTTGAAGAACATTTGTTGCTCCATATGATTCAAGAGCTCATGTTTCCATTTCTCCAAATCTTTGACCACCATTTTGACTTTTACCACCTAATGGTTGTTGAGTAATTAATGAATATGGGCCAACTGAACGTGCATGCATTTTATCATCAACCATATGATTAAGTTTAAGCATGTACATAACTCCAACTGAAACAGGATTATCAAATCTTCTACCTGTAATTGGATCAATTAAATATTGTTTTCCACTTTCAGGTAATTTAGCTTCTTTAATTAAGTTGAAAATTTCTTCTTTTTTAATACCATCAAAAGCAGGTGTAACAAATTTTACCCCTAATTCTCTAGCGGCCATACCAAGGTGAATTTCTAAAACTTGTCCGATGTTCATACGAGAAGGAACCCCTTGCGGATTAAGCATAACGTCAACTGGTGTTCCGTCCTCTAAATACGGCATATCTTCTTCAGGTAAAACAATTGAAACAACACCTTTGTTTCCATGACGTCCTGACATTTTATCACCAACACGAATTTTACGTTTTACAGCAATTGAAACTTTAACAATTTTTTCAACTCCGTCCTCAAATTGAACGTTATTTTCATCCCGACTTAAAACTTCAACATTAATTACAGTTCCACTGTGACCATTCTTAACTTTTAATGATGTATCTTTAACATTAATTTGTCTTTGTTGAAGAACCGCAGAAAGTAATTTTTCTTCTTGTGATGGATTATCATCACCTTTTGGAGAAACACGACCAACTAAAACATCACCAGGAAGAACTTCTGAACCAACTTTAACAATTCCGTTTTCATCTAAATGACGGGTCGCAAATTTTGAAACATTAGGAATATCAGCTGTTAATTCATCATCTCCAACTCTACTTGTTCTAAATAAAATTGTTTGTTCTTCAATGTGAATTGAAGTAAAGACATCATCCTTAACAAGTCTTTCATTAAGAATAACAGCATCTTCATAATTGTATCCTTTATATGTAGTAAAGGCCACAACTACGTTTTTACCTAATGCTAATTCTCCATTTTTAAAGCTTGATCCGTCAACTAATAAATCACCTTTTTCAATGCTTTGACCAACTTTTACTAATGGTCTTTGGTGTACAACTGTATCTTGATTAGATCTTTGGAAATTTTTAAGCATGTAGGTGTCTAAAGTATTTTTTTCATTTCTAACTTTTATTTTGCTTCCGTCTACATATTCCACTACTCCAGAATTTTTCGCAGTAATGTTTGTTGAAGAATATTTAGCTATGGCACTCTCTAAACCAGTAGCAACAAAAGGCGCTTCTGTTTCTAAAAGTGGTACCGCTTGACGTTGCATGTTAGAACCCATAAGTGCACGGTTAGCATCATCATTTTCTAAGAACGGAATACATCCAGCTGCTACAGATACCATTTGGTTTGGAGCAACTTCAATATAATCAATTTGATCTGCTTTACCTAAAACATAAGTATAGTTATGGCGCATAGTAATTTGATCATCCACAATTTTGTTATTTTCATCCACTTTTACAGTTGATTGTGCAATATAGAATCCAATTTCTTCAATTGCTGTTAAATACTCAACTTGATCATAATTTACTATGCCATTATCAACTTTATAGTATGGAGTTTGCAAGAATCCATATTCATTAACTTTTGCATAAGTCGCAAAGTTTAAAATCAAACCAATGTTTGGTCCTTCAGGTGTTTCAATTGGGCAAATTCTTCCATAATGAGTTGCATGAACATCCCGAACTTCGAATTGTGCAGTATCACGATTAAGACCTCCAGGTCCTAGAGAAGTAATACGTCTTTCGTTTGAAATCTCTGCAAGTGGATTAATTTGATCCATAAATTGCGATAATTTAGATGAGTTAAAGAAAGTTTTCATTTGATTTGAAATTAATTTGTTATTTGTTACATTTTTAGCAGTAACAGCATTAACTTCTTTTGCACCCATTCTTTCACGTGTAGTTTTTTCTAATTTTCCTAAAACTACATTTAATTGATTTTGTAACAATTCTCCAACTGCAACAATTCTCTTATTTGTTAATGAATCTGGATCATCGTCTTGTCCAATTCCATCTAAAAGATTGAAATAATAACCTACAGCAGCAATAATGTCAGAAACAATTAAGTGTGTTTCAGTAGCGTGTGGATCAGTTCCAATTACTGTAACAGCTTCTTTTCCTCTTTCTGATCATTTTCTGTTTGGATAAATTTTTAAGGCAATATATTTAATCATTTTGCCTAATTTAGGGTTGTTAACTAATAATTTTCCATAAACTGTTTCAGCTTTTAATCCTGGAATATTTTTTGAAGGAAGAAAACCTTTATCAAAGTTATGTTGAATTAAAAGTGCAAGTTTATGAGTAATAAAAGTATTTTTTTCTAAGATTTTTTCTTCGCCGTTTTCATCTTTGATTTTTAAGTCTTCAGCAAGAATAGTTTCAGAAATACGATCAACTAAATTAAGTTTTTTATTTAACATATAACGACCTGTTTGACTTAAACTGTAACGTTTTTTGTTAAACAAAATTCCTGAAATTAAATTAGCAATAGAATCATCTGTTACTCTATCACCACGACGAATAACTCTGAATAATTCTTCTTGACAATTTTTAATGTTTTTTTCTAATTCATCAAATTCTGAAGCTTTTTTATCACGTTTGATAGTTTCTTCAAGTTCAGATGAATTACCAAAAAGACCCTTGATAGTTTCAAGAGATAATCCTAAAGCAACCAAAAATGTTGTTAAATTAACATTTTTATTTTTATCAATTTTAATTTTGACAGTGTCAACTGCCTTAGATGTAATTTTATGTGAAATTTCTAATCATGAACCAATTCTTGGTAAAACTTCTAATTTGTTAAATAAATCATCTGATTGTTTATTACGCACTCCACGACCAAAGTATGCACCAGGCGATCTAATTAATTGACTAACGATAACTTTTTCGCTACCATTGATAATAAAACTTCCTCCAGTAGTCATAAGAGGAATTTCACCTAGAAAAACTTCATCTTCTTTAACTTCAGAAGTGTCGTTAATAGTTACTCTAAATTTCGCATAAAGTTTCGCTGCATAGTTAATGCCTTTGATTTTGGCATCTAAAACAGCTTCATATTCTTTCTCTTTTGGTAATTCTAAACGAGCACTCTTATTAATGTACTCCAAAGTTAATTTACCATTAGAAGAAGTAATTGGGTAGTGTTCTTTTAATGATTCTTCAATTCCTTTAGCTTTGAATCATTCAAAAGATTCCTTGCTAGTAGTTAAAAAATCAGGAATGTTTAAAATTTGTTTTGTAGTAGAATAATCACGTCTTTCAGTGATAGGACCAAATTTACGCATTTGGAAAGCGGTTTTTGTTGATTTTGAATTTGTTTCTACACTCATCTTTCACTTCCTTCAATATCTAAGCATGCATAAAAGCAAATAAAACGAGTTAAATTTTTAACTCATTTCATTTGCTAAATGTTTTTTATATTCTTAATAAGTATAAATATAATTGCACGTGTAAAAATTTTAGACTAAAGTTTAAAAAATCAAAATAAAAAATTATTTTTTTAAAATGTCTATTTTTTAAATGAAATTATAAAATTTTATAGATGAATTTAAGGGGTCACAAAAAATGGAATTAATTAAAGAGGGATATACCAACAAATCGTTCAAAAAAGATAACATCTTTTATCAAGAAAAAAAGCATAATGGATTTAATCATAAAGTCGATTATACAAATTTGTCTAAACTAGATTTTGTTCCTAAACTAATTGAAAATAATGAAAAATATAGCAAATGGGAGTATATAAAAACTAAAAAACTAGAATTAAATGAAAAAAATTTAAGAAAAATTGCCAAAAATTTTAAAACTTTACATGAATCAAATATCAAATTTCCTAAAAACACTATGGCACGTAGAATCAAAATGTATCGCCAACAAGTTAACGAATTAGGCCGTAAAATAGATGTTTTAGATAAATACTACAAAAGAATTAATAATATTTTGGCAAAAAGTAACACTACAAGACCTATTCACAATGATTTATATTTTTCAAATATTATTCTTGACGAAAATGAAAAATTGTATTTTGTTGATTGAGAATATGCTTCAATGGGAGACAAACACTTTGATTTAGCACTTTTTATTTGTGCTTCAGATTTAAATAAAGAACAAGAAAAAATTTTTTTAAATGAGTATGATACATATTGAGAAGAATATTTAATACAACAAAAAATTTTAGCTTGTTATTTCATTATTATTTGAGCTGTATCAAAACTTGATATACCTATAAACTATGAATATTATGTAAAAATGATTCAAAAGATTGATGATGAATTTCAAATAAAAAAACAAACTAATTCTTTTAGAATTAAAGAGTGAAATTAAAAAAGAATGAACTTTTATTTTCATTCTTTTTTAATTACTTGTATTATAACTATTATTTTTTATGTCTTTTAACTTTTAAAATAGCAAAAACTAAAAGGAATAACAAGGTTGCTCCTAAAAGTCCAAGAGCTACTGCTAAAAGAGTAATTCCTAAATAATCTTTTTCATTTGTTTTTTTAATTGTATTGTTATTTGATTTTTCTTTTATTAATAATTCTTGAATTTTAGCTTTAATTTCGTCAATTTTAGCATTTGAATTTTCTCTTGTAAAATTACCTTCTAGTCCAGATTCTTTTAGTAATTCATTTAGTTTAGTTAATAATGAATCTAAAAGTTGTGTATCTTCATTAGTATTTGAAGTTGTTGGATCATCTGAAGGGTTTTCTGTTCCATTATTTGTTGATGAATCTTTAATATTTTTAACACTTTTTAATAACGAAATAAGTAAAGTTTTATCAGCTGCAAAATCAGTCGTATCTTCTTCGCCATTATCATGAATTTCTTCTACTTTAGTAATTAAAGCATCAATATCTGATGATGTATTAAATCCATCCAACAATGCAAATACACTTCTATATTTTGTTAACTTATCTTGTGCACTTGAAAGATTTTCTTTTGTTGTATTCAATTCATTTAAAAGATTTACTATTTCTGTTTTAAATGCTGCAAAATCTTCTGTATCATTTTCATTATTGTCATGAATAGCATTAATTGATTCAATTTTAGATGAATATGTTTCATCTGTTTTTACTGTTTCAATAACTTCTTTGTACTTTTGAAGTTGTTGATTTTTTATTGTTAATTCTGATTCTTTAGTAGCAAGTTCATTAGCTTTGTCATAGTATTTTGTAATAGTTTCTAATACTTTATTCTTGAATCTACTAAGTAATGTTGTATCTTGATTTCCAAGATTCCGTTTTTGATTGATTCTTGTTCTATTTTGATCCAATGTTTCATCCAAATTAATAGAAGAAATAATATCATTTCTAAAAAGAATGTCTGTTCAAATTTTTGCTATAACAGTTACATCAGTTCTATTCAAGTATCTTGATAAAATTGAAGTGTATGTTGTTTGTTCATCTTCAGAAGTTCTTGGATTTGAATAGTCAGTTGTTAAACTAAAAGGTTGTTTAGCAGGATCAGATTGATTAAGGTTTCCCATTCTAATAATGTCAGCAGAAATGCCTGAAAAATATGCTGCTACTTCTGTTGTAGTAAAACCTGAATTTGGCAATGACACAAAAACACTAGTTAAAATTGTTAAATCATTATTTAATTTTTTTAATAAGTTAATTCTTAATTGAACACTTGCAAGTTCAGAGTTAATTTTGATTCTTTCTTCATCACTTGAGGCATTAGTTATTTTTTCTCTTAAATTGGTAATTTGTGTTTTTAAATTCGTTGCTCATCTAGTTATAACATCTTTTGCTTGTTGATTAAGATATGGAATATCTCTTATATAAGACGGTAACTCATCTATATCAGATTGTTGTGAACTTAAACTCTGATAAATTCCCATTAATTGATTTCTTTCATCAGTAGTAATATTAGCACTTAAAGCTACTGCAATTGAAACTAATCCTGTTGTGGGAACAATAAGTGATTTTAGTAAAATTTTCTTTTTCATATTTTCTCCATTTTAATTTTTATTTAATATTAAAGTTAATTTAACTATTAAATAAACTAAATTATATATTTTTATAGTCACATTAGTTAAAATTAGAATTTTTTAAAATTCATTTCTTTATTTTAAAAAATGGTGTATTATTATGATGTAAGTGGTTATAGCAAGGGTGTCCACCTGATCCCATTCCGAACTCAGTAGTTAAGCCCCTTAGTGCCGACGATAGCAGAGATGTGAAAATAGGGAGCTGCTTTTTTTATTTTTTTACCTATAAATAAATATATTTATAGGTTTTTTTATTTAAAATAAAAAAAGTATGTCCTTTCAAACACACTTTTAATTTAATTTGTATAAATTATTTTGATTTATTATTTTTTTTGTTCTAAAGAAGCACTAATTTTTTTCAACTCAGCTAAAATTAATTCTTCTTTTGTAGGCACAACTTCTGGTGCAGGTGTTGGATTTAATCTTTCTTTTCTTGCTTGTAATGATAATTTAATAATAAACACTAAATATAAAGCAACAAATATAATTGTAGCAACAATAAGAAATGCAATTAATGCTGCTAAGAATTTTCCAATAAATACAGGACCTGATTTTAAATCTTTAACATCATCAAGTTTGAACAAGCTTGCGATTGCTGCCATAATAACATCATTTGCTAATGATGTAACAACAGCTCCAAATGAAGCACCTAATAATAAACCAATTGCAAGCATGAACATGTTGCCACGTTTAACAACACCTCACGCTTCTTTTCCAGCTTTTTTAAACATGATGCTATTTTATCAAAAAAATGAAAAAATTGAAATTTTAAATTCAATTTTTAACTTTTTTAGTTTCAAAAATTTAAAAAAAAATAACCTTAAAAGGTTATGATGAACTTAATCAAATGGTGGAGAGTAAGGGGCTCGAACCCATGACCCTCGCCTTGTAAGGGCGATGCTCTCCCAACTGAGCTAACTCTCCTAATGGCAGTCTGTACGGGGATCGAACCCGTGCGTGCATGGATGAAAACCATGTGTGTTAACCGCTTCACCAACAGACCATAATATGGCGCCGATTACAAGGATCGAACTTGTGACCAACTGGTTAACAGCCAGCTGCTCTACCGCTGAGCTAAATCGGCTTGCAATCTAAGTGTTTTTAAGTTGCTTACTAATTATAAGCAAAAAAAATTTAAAACAAAAATATTTTTTATTTTTTTTAAAAAAATATTTTGTCACCATTTTTTAAATAAAAAAAGCAAAAGTTGCTTTTTTGGTGAATTTAATCAAATGGAGGAAACGAGGGGAATCGAACCCCCATAGTCAGCATGGCAAGCTGATATTTTGCCATTAAATTACGTTTCCATATTTCTTAATTGCAATAAATATATTAACATAAAAAATTTTTTTTATAACAATTTTCTATTTTTTTAATTATTTAGATTTCATAAAGAATTAATTCAATTTAAATACTAATACTTATTTAATATTTATAGTATTTAACCATATATTATTAACAATATTTAATTTAATTTCTGCTTGAGCCCGTAGTGAATTGAAAAATTTAAAAAATATTTTAATTTTTAGCACTTTATTATTTTGCCTGCTAATTTTAGTGCTAAAATATAAATATCTTTTATTAAATAAACGAAAGGAATTCATATGGCTAAAGAAATTATTTTAGGAATTGACTTAGGTACTACAAACTCAGTAGTTTCAATTGTGGACAATGGTCAACCTACAGTTTTAGAAAATTTAAATGGAAAAAGAACTACTCCATCTGTTGTAAGTTTTAAAAATGGAGAAATTATTGTTGGTGAAAATGCCAAAAAACAAATTGAAACCAACCCAGATACTATTGCCTCAATTAAAAGGTTAATTGGAACCAATAAAACTGTGAACGCAAATGGCAAACAATACAAACCAGAAGAAATTTCAGCGATGATTTTAGAACACTTAAAAAAATACGCTGAACAAAAAATTGGACACTCTATTAGTAAAGCAGTTATTACTGTTCCAGCATACTTTGATAATGCACAACGTGAAGCAACTAAAATTGCAGGTAAAATTGCAGGATTAGATGTTTTAAGAATTATTAACGAACCAACAGCAGCTGCTCTTGCTTTTGGACTTGATAAAACTGATAAAGAGAAAAAAGTTTTAGTTTTCGACCTTGGTGGTGGAACTTTTGATGTTTCTATTCTTGAATTAGCTCAAGGAACTTTTGAAGTATTATCAACTTCTGGAGATAATCATCTTGGTGGTGATGACTGAGATCACAAAATTGTTGAATGATTAGTTAATAAAATTCAAAGTGAACACAATGTTGATGTTAAAAATGACAAAATGGCTATGGCTCGTTTAAAAGAAGCTGCTGAAAAAGCTAAAATTGATTTATCATCATCACTTGTTGCTAACATTTCTTTACCTTTCTTACTATTCTTAAACGGACAACCAGTTAATATTGATGCTGAATTAAAACGTAGTGAATTTGAAAAAATGACCGCAGATTTATTAGAAAGATGTAAAAAACCTATCGAAACTGCTCTTGCTGATGCTAAATTAACTAAAGGTGATTTAGATGAAGTTTTAATGGTTGGTGGTTCAACAAGAATGCCAGCTGTTCAAGAATTGGTTGAAAAAATGCTTGATAAAAAACCTAACCATTCAGTTAACCCTGATGAAGTTGTTGCACTTGGTGCAGCAATTCAAGGTGCTGTTTTAGCAGGTGATATCAATGACATTTTACTTGTTGATGTTACACCTTTAACATTAGGTATTGAAACTGCAGGTGGAATTGCAACTCCATTAATTCAAAGAAATACACGTATTCCTATTACAAAAAGTCAAATTTTTACAACTTATGCTGATAACCAAGAAGCAGTAACCATTAAAGTTGTTCAAGGTGAAAGACCTCTAGCTTCAGAAAACAAAATTTTAGGTGAATTTAACTTAACTGGTATTGAATTAGCTCCAAGAGGAGTTCCACAAATTGAGGTAAGTTTCAAAATTGATGCTAATGGTATTACAACTGTTACAGCTAAAGATGTAAAAACCAATAAAGAACAAAGTATTACAATTCAAAATTCAACTAAATTAAGTGATGCTGAAATTGAAAGAATGGTTAAAGAAGCAGAAGAAAATCGTGAAGCTGATGCAAAAAGAACATCAGAAATTGAAACTTTAGTTAAAGCAGAATCACTTGTTTCAAGATTTGAAGCATCATTAAAAGAAAATAAAGATAAATTAACTGAAGAACAAGTTAAACAATCAGAAGAAGAAATCAATAAATTAAACGAATTAATCAAAAACAAAGACTATGATAAATTAAAAGAAACTATTGAAAACTTTGAAAAAGCATTTGAACAAGTATCTAAAATGGCACAAGAACAGCAAGCTTCACAAAACCAAGAACCAGGTTTTAAAGAAGAAGATGCAAAATAATAATTAATATTAAAAAACAGGGGAAGCCTGTTTTTTAATTTATTTAATTTTTGTTTGAAAATTCTTATCAATAACTAATATTTTTTCATTTGTTTTAAGGCCATATTTTATTTTTAATTCATCTATAAATAAGTTTTCTAAGTTAAATTTACTATATAAAGATAAAGAATTAAAATCTATTCAAATTGATGATTCTACTCCAAAAGCATTAATCATTTTTGAATTATTAATAACTCCAATAACTGGAACATTTGGTCTTGCTTTGGATAATTCTCTTAAGATTTCTAAATTATCCGTTTGTATAATCATTAATTTAACATCATTTAGATATGTTAATTGTGAAAATTGTTGTGCCTGATTTAGTTTATTTACAGGAGTATTAGTATAAAATTCTCTTAAATTTGCATAAACTTCTTCTTCTGCTCTTTTTGCAATTCTTGACATTACAGTTACTGCTTGTTTTGGATATTTACCAGTTGCACTTTCTCCTGAAAGCATAGTTGAATCTGCTTGTTGCATAATTGCTAAATAAACATCACTTACTTCCGCTCTTGTGGGTTGAGGATTATTTTCCATTGAATCTAACATTTGTGTTGCAACAATTACTAGTTTACCTTTTTGACGGCATTTTTCGATAATTATTTTTTGCGCATAAGGTACTTCATAATAAGGAATTTCTAAACCTAAATCTCCTCTTGCAACCATGATTCCATCAACTTCGTCTAAGATCTCATCAAGATTTTTAACACCTAAATCACTTTCAATTTTGGCAATTATTTTAATGTGCTCTCCGCCATTATTTTTTAATAATTCTTTTAAATCTCTAATGTTTTGAGCATTATTCACAAATGAAGCAGCAATGTAATTTACTTCTTGCTCAATACCAAATTTAACGTCGTCAATATCTTTTTGACTTAAGAAGGGAAGCGAAAAATCCACGCCAGGTAAATTAATTCTTTTATTTGTTTTTAAAAAATGTGTATTGAGTGTTTTTACAATAACTTTTTGTTCTTCAATTTTAACTACGTGTGATGTTAATTTACCGTCATCAAAAAGAACTTCATCACCAACTTTCAAATCTTGTGACATATCATAATGCACAGCAACTTCACTTGTATTACCTTCAAAGGTTGAATATAAATTTGGATTAGTATGAATGGTTAATAAAGATTCAGCTAAAATTTCTTGCCCACCATCTTTCATTTTTCCAATTCTAATTTCAGGTCCTTTTGTGTCTAATAATAGTGAAATGGGAACTTGCAAATCCTTTGAAATTGCTTTTGCAGTTGAAAATTTATTTGCCTGTTCTTCATGAGTTCCATGACTAAAATTCGCACGGATACAAGTCGCTCCTGCTAAAACTAATTTTTTCATGTTTTCATAACTATCTGAAGCAGGTCCTGCAGTAATAATCAATTTACTTTTTTTGTATAATGAATTCATTTTGTCCTCGTTTGTATAGTTTATACTCTAATTTTAAATGCTTATTAATTTAGATAATAAAAAATCTCGTAATGAGATTTAAAATTATTAATTTAATTTGTAGTTGAGTTAGATAAATTATCTTCCCCACTAGTTGAATTTACATTTCCTTCATCTTCATTAGGACTATCTGTTTCATTTTTTTGGAAAGTATTTCCCAATGTAATAACTTTAATTAAGGTTAAAATTCCGTTTTGATCGCTTGCATTTTTAAGTGATATTGAAACTGCAAATGATGCTGTACCTGTGTTTTCGTCGTATGAAACTAATGGTAAATCTTTAAATTTATTTTTGATAAAACCTGTTTGTGGATCATATTTGTAATATTTTAAAACATATTTGTTTGCATCTTTAAATTCGGGGTCAAAAATTAAATCAAGAGCATCATAATAACCTTCACTTGTATTATGGTGTGAACTATTGTTTTGAATATTAGTGAAGTAAACAAAGTTTGGATCAATTGGATTTTTCTTACTTAAATCAGTATTATTAAATGAAATAATTTGAATTTTATTAGCTGCTTCTTTTAACTGATCAATATTAATTGTAATTTTTTGACTCTCGGCACCTACAGGAATTGTAGTTATAGCATCTAAACTACTATCTTCTTTATCGCTTGCTACTGGAACAACTTTCAAGATATGATAATTAATAGTTAATTGATTGTCATCTATAGTATCGCTAAATCAAATTTCTCTGCTTGTATCGATTTTGTAATAAGGATTAATACTTCTATCACCACTAGCAAATGAAAAATATTCTTTTACTTTCGAGTGCATATTTTTTATATCTTGCTCAGATTTTTCATCGTTTGTTTTTTGTGGCAGTAAATTTAATAAATCTTGTATAGAATTGATTTTATTATTAGAAACATCTAAATTAAGTTTATTAGAAGCAGCAAAATTTCATAAACTTAAATTGTGTTTTTTCTCAGCTTCTTCATTTGTTAATTTTGCAAAACCATCCATTTTATAGGTGTATGCTTCTCAAGTTGCTCTTCTTTCAGAAATACTTTTTTTAAGAAGTTCTTCATTGTTTTTATCTTCTAAACTAACCTTAAGATAAAGAATTCCCTCTTTATCATTTGCAAAAGATTGATAATAAATATTGTATTTTTCTTTTAACAAATCAATTGGTTCATTGCCTTTAGTTTTTAAAGTAAACAAGGGGTTTCGATTTTTTGAAGCATAAACTGGAGATGTTGCGCCAGAATTTAATTCTAGTTGATATGCTCAATATTCTCTTTGTTCATTATTTGAATACTTCAAATTAGGATCTATATCATTTGCACTTACCGGAATACTATAAGAAGCATATGCATAAGTACTTGGTAAAACGTTTTTATCTAACTTATCTGTTGCCAAAAAATTATATTTTTTTAATTCATCTGTTGACTGATTACTATTTTTAAAAGTTGCAACATTTAAAGCTGTCAAAACGCCAATTCCGGTTATAGCGCCTACAGATAAAAGACTTAAAGTTAAAATTGTTTTATTTTTCTTTGTCATAATGTCATCCTTATTTTTTAATGATTGTAAAGAATATTGTCAATATATTCAACTAGCATATCTAAATTTGTTTTCTTTTGTGAAGAAACAAAAAAGAAATTATGAATGAAAAAAAGATTTTCATTTTTAACTATTTCTAAATGTTTTTTCTTTAGTTGATGTTTTTGACTTTGATTCAATTTATCAATTTTAGTATAAACAAGATCTATTGGTCAATTTAAATGTTTTAGAAAATTTAAATATTCTAAATCAACTTTAGTTATTCCTGTGCGCGAGTCAATTAATAATATAATATGTTTTTCTGAACTTGAATCAAGTAAAAAATTCTTGATATTGTTAATCATCATTTCTTGCTGAACTTTAGACATGTTCGCAAAACCATATCCTGGCAAATCAACTATTAATTTTCCATTTAAATCTGCAAAATAGTTAATTAATTGTGTTCTACCAGGAGTTTTAGAAACAAAACTAATATTTTGTCCTATCAACGCATTTAAAAGGGAACTTTTTCCAACGTTTGATCTACCTCACAAACAAACTTGAATTTCATCTGTTTCTAACCAATTATTTCGATCTGAAGATGATTTTAAAAATTTTCACATACTAAATGCCCAATTTCTTTTTATGTCTTAAAAGTGTAGATGAATATTCAATTAGTTTGTAATCAGGAATAATTAAAATGGTTTCAAGTTCGTTATTAACTTCATGGTTTCCAGCAGCAAGTTCTAATTCGTATTTGTAATCAGTATCGTTTCTTGCTGATCTAACCAAAAAATTTACATTTAGATTTTTTGCAATTTGTCCAATTAAATTATTTTTATTAATCAAAACATCAATTCTATCGCCATAGTGAGAAAGCATTTTTTTAGTTTCTAAATATCTCTCATCAATGTTTTCTAAGTTGTTTTTGTCAGGATTAATAGAAACGATTACAAAAAGTTTATCAAAAAGTTTTAAGGCCTTATCAATAACTGATAAATGGCCTTCGTGCATCGGATCAAATGATCCAGGATATATAGCTATTTTTTTCATTATTTAATTAAATTTAAAGTGTTTTGAGCAATTAATAATTCTTCATTGGTTCTAATTGCATAAATTTTAATTTGACTATCTGGTTTTGATAAAAGCACATAATCATCATACTTAGAATTATTAGCTTGATCATCAAATTGAATATCTGCAAAGTGAAGTTTTTCAATCACTGCTTTTCTAATAAAAGGAGAATTTTCTCCAACTCCGGCAGTAAAAACTATTGCATCAATTTTATTTTCTAATTTGTTTGCGTAATTTGCTACATAATCAACGATTTTTTGAACATATAAATCTTTAGCAAATATCGCTTTTTCATTATTTTCAGCAATTGCTTTTTCAATATCTCTTAAATCGTTTGAGATTTCTGAAACTCCTAATAAACCTGATTTTTTATTTAAAATGTCTGTTACTTCTTGCGGAGTTAAGTTTTCTTCTTTACATAAAAATTCGACAATTGAAGGGTCAATGTCACCTGATCTTGTTCCCATCATAATTCCTGCAAGCGGTGTTAAACCCATTGTAGTATCAAATGATTTGCTATCTTTAATGGCACAAATACTTGCTCCACTTCCAATGTGTAAATTTATTACATTAACAGATTTCTTATTTAGTAATTCTTCAACTTTATTTGTTATATAGTTGTGGCTAATTCCGTGAAATCCATATTTTTTAATTTTATGTTTTTCGCTTAAATGTAAGGGAATTGGATAAATTGCATTAACGTTAGGAATTGTTGTGTGAAAAGAAGTATCAAATGATGCAGTTAATATTGCTTTGGGCATTTCTTGTTTAAAAGCTAAAATAGCTTGAATTGCACCTGGATTATGCAATGGAGCATAAAGAGAACATTTATCAATTAAAGCAATTGATTGATCATCTAATTTAATGCTTGAATTAAAATATGTTCCTCCGTGAACTACTCTAAATCCTACTGCTTCAATTTCTTCTGGATTTTCAATTAATTTGATTTTTTTCATTAATTCTAATGTTTTAGCAACGCCAACTGCATGGTTTGGCATTGATGGAAAATCTTCATATTTTTGACCATTATATTTAATTGTAATAATACCATCGGGTAAAGTAATTCTTTCAGTTAATCCGCTGGCAATTGGTTTTAAAGTATCTTTTTCAAAAAGTTGCAACTTAATTGAACTACTTCCTGCATTAACTACTAAAATTTTTTTTGACATATTTTTCTCCTAGTTTCCTTGAATAGCTGTAATTAAGACTGTTTCAACAACATCATTAACTTTAGCACCTCTAGATAAATCATTTACTGGTTTATTAATTCCAGTGATAATTGGTCCAATAGCTCCATAATTTGCAAATCTTTGGACTAATTTGTACCCAATATTTCCTGCTTCTAAATTAGGAAAAATTAAAGTATTTGCAGGTGTATCGAAAGATTCCTGTTTGTATTTTGCTCTTCTAACTTCTAAATCAAGTGCAGCATCTAATTGAACTTCACCTATAGCTTTTGTGCCTTCATACTTTTCATTAAAAACTCTTGTAGCTTCGTGAACCAATTCTGTTTTTGGTGTTTTTGAGCTGTAATTTGTTGAAAATGATAAAAAAGCAATTTTAGGATCAATATCAAATGATTTAACAAAGTCTGCTGCATTAATTGCAATATCAACTAATGAATCTTGAGAAGGTTCAGGGTTGACTGAAATATCACTAAAGAAACTTAAATTTTCATCTTTGTGCATAATCATGACTGAAGAAATTGTTTTTACACCTTTTTTGGGGCCAATACATTTAAAAGCAGCTTTTAATATATCTGCTGTTGCATAATTTAAACCACCAACTACTCCGTCAACTTCATTTAATTCTAATAGCATCATTGCATAAAAAGGACGTGAAGATACAGATTTTAATGCGCTTTCATCTGTTTCACTTGGTTCTTTGCCTTTAGCTAAATCTTTTTCATTTCTTAGTTTTTTATAGGCTGTTGCTAATTCTTTTAATTTATTCTGATCTTCATTTATATTTAAAATTTTTGCTTTTAAACTTGTTGTTAATGATTTTTCAACTAAAAGAATAATTTCTAAATTATCATATTTTTCTAAAATTTTTGCTGCCTCAAGTGTTCTTGGATCATCACCATCAATGAGAACAATTTTTTTAGAACCTAGTTTTTGAACCTTCTGTTCAATTAATTTTGTAAATGACATATTACTTCCTTACTTCTATGTAAAATACATTTTTCCTTGACTAAAAAGTCTGCAAAAATGTATCATTAGTAAAATTAATAAATTTTTAATTGGTTTTTAATTGCTGCTACTAAATTAGTAAAAAGAGAAACAACTGTTAATGGTCCTACTCCGCCGGGAACTGGTGAAAAACCTTGAACATGACCATCTAAATTAGTTGTATCTAAATCTCCAACTAAGATTTTTTTGCCATCTTTTTCAATGTAAGTTGCCCCCACATCAATTACAATTGATCCTTCTTTTAAATTTTGTTTTTTTAACATCAAAGGATCCCCAGCACCTGTAATGATCACATCAGCGTTTTCAACGCCTTTAATAGTTGATTTTTTTGAATAAGTAGAAACTTGCCCACCCATTTGTTTTATTAAATGAGCAATTGGTTTACCTACCAAATGTGAACGACCAATTACTCCAACTTTTTTATCTTTTATTGGAATTTGAAAATAATCAATTAACTCTTTCACCGCTAAAGCTGTAGCTGGGGTGAAATGAAAAAATTTTGATTTATCTTTATCGTTATAAAAATTAAATTCATTTTTGCTACTTAATCCGTCAATATCTTTTTCTAGTCTTACGCTATCTAAAATAACTTGCGTAGCGAAATCTCCAGGTAAAGGTAATTGAACAATGATTCCATCTGCTATGTCATTGATTTCATCAATTTTTTTAAGTAGTTCTTTTTGTCTTATGTCAACTGGAAATTTATGGTGTGTTGCCTCAACACCTAATTCTATTGCTTTTTTAAGTTTATATTTTATGTATTTATTAGATGCTTCATGATCTCCAATTTGAATAATCGCTAATCTTGGAGCTCTTTTTAATTCATTAGTTAAAACTTTAAATTGTTCAACCAACTCTTTTGTAATTTTCCTAACTATTTCTTTACTTTCATATAAAACCATAATAACTCCTTTATTTTTGTTCTTTTAACTCTTTTTCATAGGCTAATAAGTTATTCTGATGCATGGTTAATTTTTCTTGTTCTGCAATTATTTTTGCTTTTGGAGCTTTTTGAACAAAATTTGGATTATTTAACATGTTTGATGCACGTTTGATTTCATTTTGGCAAAAAATAATTTTTGCTTTTAATTCATCTAAATATTTTGTTTTTTGTTCTTTTGAAAATTCAATATATAAGCTTATATTATCTTGAGCAATTAAAAAGTCTTTATTTTCTTTAACTTCTGCATTAGCAAGTTTCAAAATTGCCTCTTTCTGATATGAACTTAAAATATTATTTGGATTAAAATAAATTGTTTCTTTTTTACTTATTCCATTTGTTTCACGATATCTACGTAAAATAGAAATAGTTGTTAAAAGATTATCTACTTCACTGTTATCAGACTGTTTACGGCAGTTAATTTTAGCTGATGCATATGTTTGTTGACTTATCTCTTTATTAAATAAATTTTTGTATAGAGAATCAGTAATAAAAGGTAAAAATGGATGTAATAAAATTAATAACTTACCTAAATTTTTCAGTGCCATTTTTTTATTTGGTTTAACTTTTAACAATTCAATATATCAAGATGAAAAATCTTCTAAAACAAACTTTTCAATCTCACTACCAACAATGGTAGTTTCATAGTTGTCCATAGCTTTTTCAATTTTTCTTCTTAATTTATGTAATTTATCTCTCATTCATTGATCAGCAGGATTGTCTTCATTAATATCTTCCATTGTCTGAACATAACGAGCAATATTTCAAATCTTATTGCAGAAAGCTCATCCTTTTTTTACTCCATCGTCAGAATAATTAATATCTTGACCAGGGGTTGAATTTGTAATTAAAAATCATCTTAAAGCATCTGATCCATATTCTTTAATTACTTTCATTGGATCTACACCGTTGTTGAGCGATTTGGACATTTTACGCCCCTGAGAATCTCTAACAATTCCATGACATAAAACATGTTCAAAAGGTTTTTGGTTCATTAATTCCAAACCAAAGAAGTACATTCTTGCAACTCAAAAGAAAATTATGTCATAGCCCGTAACTAAAAGAGAAGTTGGATAATAACGATTTATTAAATCATTGTTTATAGGTCAACCTAAAAATGAAAATGGTGCTAATCCACTACTAAATCAAGTATCTAAAACGTCTTCGTCTTGAACTCATCCTTCTCCTGGAGAAGTTTCTTGAACCTTAATCTCGCCATTTTTATATCAAGCTGGAATTTGGTGACCTCATCATAATTGACGCGAAATTGTTCAATCATGAACATTTTCCATTCATTTTTGAAGAGTTTCTTTAAAACGTTTAGGGAAAAATTCAACATGATCTTCACTGTTTAAATGATTAAGTAATTTTTGTGCTAGCGAATCCATTTTAACAAACCACTGCGGCATAACTAAAATTTCAATAGGCGCATTAGATCTTTCAGAATAACCAACATTTGAAACAGTTGTTTCAATTTTTTCAATTAAATTATTTGCAAGTAAATATTCTTTAATTGCACTTCTAGCTTCTTGTCTTGTTAACCCATGAAATTGGCTATTTGGAAAATTAATTTTTCCATCTTGATCAATGGTTTCATTAATTTCTAAATTGTGTTTTTGAATTAACTCAATATCAATTTCAGCATGTGCTGATAATTTCATTAATCCTGAACCAAATTCAATATCTGTATAATCATCAGCAATTAATGGCAATTCTTTTTTAGTTAGCGGATGAATTACGGTTAAATTAAGTTTATTGTATCTTTCATCTTTTGGATTGTAAATTAAAGCCACATCACTAAGCATAGTTTCAGGTCTAACTGTTGCAATAATTAAATATTCATTTGAATTTTTAATTGGATACTTAATGTACAACATTTCTTGTTCAGTACTTTTATTAATAACCTCAATATTAGATAAAGCTGTTTTTAAAATTGGATCTCAGTTAACTGCTTTAACACCACGATAAATCATTCCTTTATTGTAAAGTTCAATAAAAGCCTTATTTACTGCGATATTTGATAATTTATCTAAGGTGAAACGTTCTCTATCATAATCTAAAGCTAAACCTAAAGCTGCTCATTGTTCTCTAAATTTTGCTGCATATTCTTCTTTTCATTCTCAAATTTTTGAAACTAATTTTTCACGACCTAAGTCATGCTTGGTTAAACCTTGAGTCTGTAATAAAACATTTTCAACTTTACTTTGAGTTGCTATTCCCGCATGATCCATTCCAGCTACATAAAATACATCAAAACCTGATAATTTTTTGTATCTTAAAATTGAATCCTGTAAGTAGGTATCGAGTGCATGTCCAATATGCAACATTCCTGTTACATTAGGAGGTGGCAAAAGAATAGTGAAAGGTTTTTTTGTTTCATCATGTTGACTATAAACTTTAGATTCTTTTCATTTTTTACTTATTTCAGGTTCGATATTTTGTGGATTATAAATTTTATCAATTGTCATAAAAATTCCCATCTACGTGCATAATTAACTAAAACTTAGTACTAATATTATATATTAGTAATAGTTTTATCTTCTAAAGTCACAAAAAAAGCCTTTTAAAAGGCTTCTTCATTTAATGTTTCAAAATTAGGCACTTCTAAATTTTGTTGATAATAAAGTTCTTTATATTTATCTGTTAGTTCATTTGTTATTGTGAAAAGATTTGTATTTTCTTGATTTTGAACTTTTTTAAATTTGTCTAAAATGAAAAATTCAATTTCTCCAAATGGACTTGATAAATCTAAAATTTTGAATTCTATTGTGTGTTCTTGTGAATCTTCGTTTAGAATGAAAGTTAAATTTTGAATATTGTTTTTTAAAATTGGATTGTCTCATGAAGAAATATTTGATGGTGTTCCCACCACAAAATGTGCATTATCTATTTCATAAATATCATGAAAAACGTATTCGTCGTTAAAAAATTTTAAAAGAATATGTTTATTTTGTAATTGATTTTTACTAAGTCAAGGATTTATAGGGTTTTTTAAAACATTTATCAATTTTCCATATTCAATTTCTTTTTGATCTATAAAAACATACAAATTTTCAAAATATTCTTCTTTTAGAAGATTTTTATTATCTGTTATAAAAACAAAATTAACTTTTTGTTCTTCGCAAGTGTTTTTAACAGTTTTTAAAAAGTCTATTTTTGCCTTATTTTCCTTATTTGAAGGATCGTCTGTAATAAAAATAAATCTTGGATTTTTATTCAAGGCAAACAGAAAATTAATTTTTAATCTGTCAGCATAACTTATTGTTTCAGTATCAATAATTAAGTTTTCAATTTCAATTGAAGAATTATTAAAAATACCGGTAAATTTCAATAATTTATCAATACCTATTAATTGTTGCGTTGATAATTCATTTTTTTGAACAATTAAATTTTTAATTAACAATAAATTAGTAAATAAAAAGTTGAAAGAATTGAAATATGTTGCTGTTTTATAGTGATTTTCAGATAATTGTTTCAAATTTGAAGGTTCAAAATTTTTAAATTTTCCTTGTAATCTGTCTTTTTCAAATTTATTTTTTAAATTCAAATATTTGCTTGTTATTTTTTTATAATTTTTTGAAAATTCCTCGATGCTATTTAAAATATTAGATCCATTTTTGATTGTTTCTAAATATCTTGATTTTATTTTTTCATTTTGTCATGCATATTCAGATTTTAAATCAATAATTTGGTCTTTAATTTGTAAAATTTTTAATTCGAATCCGTCATTTGAAACAAAATTTTTCTTATGTTTATGAGTTTCAGATATCTCTTTTTTAATATTTTTTATTAAGTCTTTTGACTGATAAATTAAATCATCTGAACTATTAAAATAATTATCAAAGTTAAAATAAAACTCTTTTCAAATTATTTTTTTGACTTTCATTTCAATGTTTTCATCATTAACAAACATTGTTGGAGCTAAATTATTCGAGATGAAAAGTTTACTTTGAAGATCTAAATCTCTTCTTAATTCATCTAATGTTTTTAAATCTGTAATACTAAAAAAAGATTTTTTATCTATTTGTCTTAACTTCAAATAAATAAACTTTTTCATTAAATACGTTTTCACTAAATGTTTGTATTGAGGAGTATTTTTTGGAAAATTCAATGTTCTCTTTTTGTCTATTTTATAGGCTTCTTTGTATCAATTTAGTAAGAAATTTCATTTTTTATAACTTGCAAGAATAGAATTATTTAAATATTTAGCAATTTCACTTTTTTTAATATTTAAATCTCTTAATTTTAATTCTGTAATGATAGCTTCTTTACCGCTTGTTTTAATTTTTTCTAGTCAGAAAAGCTCTTTCTGCAAATTTACAATATTTTCGTCGCCTAAAAAATCTAGATTTTCAAATGTTTGTTTTTGAAAAAAATCAAATTTATCATATACAGATTTAAAAATATTAAAAACATCATTTACAAGTAAAGTAAAAATTTTTTGTCCTGTATCTTGATAAGCAGCCATTAATTCTAAAAGTTCTAATTCATCATTTTTTTTAGATAATTGTTCGTATTCATTAATAAATCTGTCTTGTTCTTCATTAAAGTTTGAAAAATGTTTTTTTAAAAGTAAAACATCATCTTCAATAGCATTGAAAAGAATCTTTTTGAAGACAAAACTATACTTTGAAATCATTTTCTGAATTTTAGTAATACTTTTTAAATTGTTTTCGTTTTGTTGAAGAATATCAAGATATTTTGAAACAAAAGGAATATCTGATTTTTGATTATTAACAGTTTTTAAATCCATAAAAACAATATGTTTAAGTATTTCTTTTTTATTCATTTCAATATCAAACTGATCATTATTTTCATTATTTTTTAATGAAGAAAAATAAGAAAGAATTGCTTTTTTGTCCATCAAAATATTTTGAATGTTATTGTTCATTAAAAAATCTATTTTGTCTAATAGCAAAATAGCAGTCGAAGTGTCTTCATAAAAATCTAATTTTGGAATTGCAATCATTTCACCATTTTCATTATTTTTAAAATAGTGTTCAAGAGATAAAATTTTTCTTTTGCTATTCATATTAATAAAAAGTATATTAAATTTATGCTTATAGTTTATTGATTTTATATAATAAATTAAATTGGGGATGTAATGGTTTCGACATACTTTGGGTACTATTATCATCAGTAGTTTGGCAGACTATAATGCCACTAGGCTTTAGAATCGCAAAAGATGAAAAAGTAAACGAAGCTAACATGCTTCCTGAATTTGCAATTGCAAATTCACTTCAAACTTCAAACCTTGTTTTTGCTTAGTTAAAAGCAACAAGTGACTTAAAAAAGATGATCTTATTTTTTAAGTCGGTTTTAAGGTCCGCCTAATATTTGTGTCAAAATATTAATACTGATTTTTGTTTGTTTGTTTAAAAAATTAAGTATTTATAAAAAACAAACTAAACTGTAAAAAGTGATAATAGTGGCTTGATTTATGGACGCGGGTTCGACTCCCGTCATCTCCACCATATAAAAAAAATTTGGCTTAAACCAAATTTTATTTTTTTATCTTTAATAGAACATTGGTGGAGTGTTCATAAATGAAACTATTCAATAAAGTAAATAAACATCTTTAATTAAATCATTTGTCACTTGTCTAACAATGGTTTTTAAAGCTGTATATCCTGTTGGTAGATCAATATATAAAATTTGTCCGGTTGGAATAAATCATGCTTTTACATTACCATTAATGTATGTCATTCCAAAAAGAGATGGAATTGCATTTTTATTTTCCTTAACATGGTTTAATAAAACTTCCATAGAAAGAGGAGTAAAAGCTTTTCTAATTTTTAATTGATCATTTGTATAAACATTAAACATTTTATTAAATTCTTTATTTTCTAATTTAGTGTTTGAATAATGATTGTAATTAACTAGTGTTCTTGTTCCTATTGAAAAATTCAAATTATCATTTTCATGAACATTTAAATAAATTCCTTCAAAAGCATAAACATCTTTGTTATAGGTTTGAACTGTGATATTTCCTTTTAAATCTGAAGATGTTCTTTGTCACTGGAAAGTAATTTGTTGACCTACTCATGTATTTGATCATTCATCTAAAATAGCTATTTGATCATTTTTTTTAACAATTTGTGCATCATTAGGAATACCCCCAAGACCTTTTAAAGACTTTTCAAAATTACTAATAGGATTGTGCATTTTATTAATATGTTCCACAAAATCACTTTTAGTTTTTTCATCAACTATATTATTTTGTAAATCTTCAATTCTAATAAGTTTTAAATTAAGCTCTTTTAATAAATTAAGAAACATTCTCTTTTGTTTTAATTCTTTAAGTATTAAACTCTTTAGTTGTTTAACTTTAACTGTTCACAATTTTATTAATAGCGAACCAACGATAATTAATCCTATTCCAACACCTAGCGAAACAATAATACCTGTATTATTTTTAACAAGAGTAAATAAAATTACCATCAAAACTATTCCAAGAAGAATTGTTAAAATTCCTGAAATTAAAAATCACTTAATATTCTTAAATGTTGAATTACTTGCTATTTCTTTTATAACTTTTGTAACTTCTTCTTCTGTTTTAGCGAAATGCTTATTTTTAAATTCACTAAATTTTAGCGGCTGTTGAACTGTTCTCATTTTATTCCTTATATAAAAAAGTTAATAGACACAACACTTCTCGATATGGCTGCTATATTTCTATCCTGACCAGATTACAAGGTTATTGTTCTATTAACATAATTATTATACAGTTATTAAAAAAACTATAGATTTTTTTTATAACTTTTAAAATATGTAAAAATTTACTTTTTTTCACATTTAAAATATAATTATTTTTATGAAAGAATTCGGCTACAAAGAAATTGCTAAATTAACTGGTTTGTCAGTTGCAACAGTTAGCAGATACTTCAATGAATGCTATATTTCTGATAAAAATAAAGAATTAATTGAAGATGCCCTTCAAAAAAAAGAATACGTGCCTTCTTTAGGAAATAAAGTTATCAAAGATCGTGATAATACTATCTTTGCAATTTTACCTGAAACGCCTTCAGAAGCTTATTACAGAGTTTTAGAAGGTATTCAGTTTGGAGCTAGGAGAAAAAACAAAAAAATTTTTGTTTCTTATTCATCAAATCAAAATTTTGTTAAAGAAATTAAAAATATTTTAAGTTGAAAGCCATTCGGAGTTATTGTTTTTATGCCTCCAAATTTGGAAGAAATGATAAAAAAATATATAGAACAAAATAGACCTAGAAAAACAAAAATTTTTCTTTACAACAATTACTTAGATGGTGATAAAAAAATTACTATTGATTATGGAGAAGCTTTTAAAAATTTAGTTTTCAAATTTAAAAACATTATGAAAGAAACCGATACTTTGGTTTATGTTGATGATATTCACTTAAAAGAGAAATACAGAGTCGAAAGACGAAATGGATTTATTAATGGTTGTGAATTAGAAAAAATTAATTGTGTAATTTTAGAATTAGATTGAAAACAAGATGCAAAAGTCAAAGAAGTTGCACAAAGTATTTTTAAAAGTGGTTATGTTTATACAGCGTCATCTTCACATGATGTTTTTATGGCTTTGGCTACTGTTGGCGATAAAAACATGGTTTTAACAGATATTGGTTCTCCATCAAACATTGATCATTTGAATAAATATAGTTTCAAAATCTTAGAAGATTTTGTCAAATTAGGCTTAATTATAGAGAGAAATCTTTATGACTTAGTCAATGATGATCTTAAAAATCAAGTTGTTGTTTACACTCCAGATGTAATTAAGAAAGGTAAATAAATATTTTTATTTGTTTATTTTTGTTATTATGAAAAATCCTATAAATATTCCCACTAAAGAACAACAAGAAATAATTGATTCTCTAAAAAATAACAATGTTATAGTTCAAGCATTTGCTGGAGCAGGTAAAACAACAACAATTTTACAATTTGCTTTGCAAAATCCAGATAAAAAAATTCTCGCTTTAACATATAACAGAAAATTGATGGATGATGGTAATTTAAAGTTGAATGAACAAGAAATATTTAACACAGAAATTTATACTTTTCACTCTTTTGCCAGTGTTTTTTTTAATCAAACTTGTAAGGACGACATTTCTTTACATAATTTTGTAAGAGGTGGTAAAAAACATCTCATTAATTTAAAATACGATGTTATTTTTATTGATGAAGCACAAGATTTAACTCAACAATATCTTGAATTTATAATTCTAATTTTAGAAAATAATCAAAAAGACTATAAATTAGCGGTAATTGGTGATAAATACCAAAGTATTTATGAATATTTGAAAGCCGATCCTAGATATTTAGAATTTGTTGATAAACTAATTGTAAATAAATACCCTTGAGTAAAAAAACAATTAACAACTTCATTTAGAATTACCACTGAAATGGCTGAATTTGTAAATGAACACATGTTTGGTGATAATTTAATCAATAGCCCAAATAAACTATCAAATAGTGTTTTTTATCAAATTTATGATTATGAAAATGAAAATGATTATAAAGTTTTTATCAACCAAATTAAAAAAATCATAGAAAGGCATGGACAAGAAAATATTTTTATTCTTTCTCCTGTAACAAAACCAAATTTTTTTATAGGCAAAAAAATTGCAAACGACCTAACACAACTAGGTTTCAATATTTATTATGCAAACAATGAAGATCAACAACTTTCACAAAATGAAATTAGAAACAAGTTAGTTTTTTCTACAATTCATCAATCTAAGGGATTAGAAAGAGATGTTGCAATTGTTATTGAATTCGATAATTCTTATTTTAAGTGATTTGATAAAAAAATCAATCCGTTTAATTTTAATAATCTTTATTATGTTGCAGCAACAAGAGCAAAAAAAGAGTTGTATTTAATTCATGATCAGAAACATTTTCAACTACCTTTTTTACAAAACTACAATAAACTATTAGAAAATTACGCAGGTGAATTTAAAAATAAAAAAATTCTTTTTAAGTTGGATGAAAAAGAAGAATCTAATACTACAAAATATAGCGTTTCATCTTTAACTAAACACTTAGATAAAGATTTAATGATTTGAATTAATGATAATTTAAAATTCAAGGAACTTTCTCCAAAAAATAAAAAGGAAATTTTAGTGGATGATTATTTAACACTAAAGATTAATGAAAAAGAAATTGTTGAAAATATCTCAAATATTTCTGGAACTTCTATAACTTTGTATTATGCCTTTTTAAAAAATCAAGAAACCAGAAATCAGACAATAAAAAATCTTAATACTTTTTTTCATATGGCTAAATTTGATACATCTGAAAAAAATAAAAACATGGCTTTTTTAAAAATTAAAATTGATGTCATTTTGAAAGAAATTCAAATTAAACAGATTTTAAAACCTGAAAAAATTTTATTTTTATCAAATTTATATAATTCATTAATAGATAATTTGATGGTTAAAATTACGACTATTCCAGAAAATAAACATAATTGAATTAGTCAAGAAAAGTATAATGAAATCTATGACAGAATGAAGATTGATCATGACAATTTAGAATTTGAAAAACCTGTTAATCATTTATTTCAAATGGGAAACAAAAATATATGAATTTCTGGTTTAATTGATTGCATTGACTATCAAAACAAAAATATTATTGAATTTAAATTCATAAAAGAATTTTCTTTTGAACATTATATTCAACTTATAACTTACAAATACTTATTGATTAAAAATGATTTTAATAACTTTAAAGATTTTAAAATGATTTTACATAATGTTAAAAATAATCAAAAAATAGAAATTGATATAACAAATGATGAAGTTATTAAAATTGTTGAAAAAATTATTGAAGTTAAAAATTTTGAACTTTTAAAAATAGATGATTCTTCTTTTATAAAAGATACTATTAATGCAATTGAAAAAGTTAAAAAAGAAAATTCTTTATGACTGACAAATAAAAACACCGCTTTAACTAATGAAATTAATAAAGTTACTTATTTAATAAATAACTTTGAAAAAATTAGCAATAATTTTAAAAGATTTTTAATTATCGACATTGAAACCTTTAATCATGATCCTTTATCTATCTGCTCAATTGGTGCAATTTTGATTGAAAATAATGAAATTATTAAAGAATTTAATTCTCTTATAAAACCTCATCCAATAGCAAGACAGCAAAATAGATTTATTTCAACACATAATATTGGTTATAGGCATGTAATTGATGCTCCATATTTTGATGAAGTTTGAAATAAAAATTTAGCATCCCTAATTGATAATAAAACATTAATTTTGGCTCATAATGCATCTTTTGATATAACCAAAACTTTAAAATACGTTTTTTTAAAATACCAAATCAATGTATCGTTTAACTATGCATGCACATGACAGACGCTTAAGAAAATACTAGATTTTCAAAGTCATAGTTTAGAAAGTTATAAAAATAGAATTGGTGAAAAATGAATAAAAGATTTTACCCACCATGATGCACTAAGTGATTGTAAATTTACTTTTAATATTTTTAATGCATATAATTTAAAATTAGAAGATATTTATAATTCTAAAGAAGGAATAAAACAAATTAAAAATTTTGTTTTAAATAAAGAGGAGATGTAAAAATGTTAGCTGCATTAATTGTTTTACAAATTTTAATTATTTTATTAGTATTAACCTTATTTATAGGTATTTTGGTAACTTACCTAAAACGAAAAAAAAGAAGTGAGCAATCCACTGATAATGAATTAAAACTACAAATTTCAACTATTAAAAATGAATTATTCGAATTTTTGACAAATAAATTTATTGATTTAGAGAAAAGAACTATAAGTGAATTTGAGCAAGAAACTAAAAATATTAAAAATGAGTTAGTTGATGTTGCAGATAATTCACTAAAAAGTCAGATGATTAAAAAATTAAATTTTCTAGAAGAAGAAAATACTAAAGCAATTAAATTTTTAAGTGAAAATTTAATGCTTAAAAATACTCAAGCCATTGACCTATTAAACAATAAAATAGCTGAATTATTCGATAGACAATCAATGGCTTTAGAAAAAATACAGCAAAGTAAAAATGATGAACTAAGTGCAATTAAAAAAGAAAATAATCTAGCACTAGAAAATATTAATAAACGTGTAGAGATAGAATTACAACAAATTAAAAAAGAAATTGATGAGAAATTGAAGAATGAACTTGCTAAAAAAATTGAAGCTTCTTTTGAACAATCAATTACTACAATTAACACTTTAACAGAGAATATAGGAATAATTCAAAATGTTAATCAAAACATTACTGACATTAAAGCAATTTTCCAAAACTCAAAGAATTACGGTACTTTTGGTGAAAAAATTCTTTATGATATCTTAGAAAATGCTTACGGTAATTTGACAAACAAATATTCTCTTCAATATAAAATAAAAGATGATTCTATAGTTGATGCTGCTGTTAATATGTACAATGAAAATGGAGAACCAATAATTCTTCCAATTGACTCAAAATTCCCAGTTACAACATATCGAGAATATAACGATAATCCAACAGAAATTAACTATAAAAAAGTTATTGAATCAATTAAAGAAAGATTTAAAGAAGTAGCAAAATACGTTGTGGAAAATAAAACTACAACACACGCTTTATTGTTTTTCCCAAGTGAAGGCATTTATTACTTTTTTATTAAATCTAAAGATAGAGACGATATTTTAAGAAAATATCCTAAAGTCTTGCCAGTAAGTCCTTCAAATATAATGCTTTATATTAGTCATTTTGATCTTTTCTCAAAAGCTCAAAGAATCTCAAAAGAGTTAAAAAACATTGAAGATTTATTTAGAAGTATTGTTTCAAGTTACGCTGAAATTGCTAAAAAATATAACGATAGTAAAAAACAACAAGAAAAAGCTTTAAAATCTCTTGAAGATTTAGGTAAAAAATTTGAAAATATTAATAAAAAAGTTTATTTACAAGCAAAACAAGCAGAACTTACAGATGTTAAAGATTTTCAACTTTTAAAAGAAATTAAAGAAGAAGATTAATAAAAATCGCTCAAGGCGATTTTTATTAACTTTAAAAGATAATGCTAAATTAAAATAAATTTTCTTTGAATTTGGTATTATTAAATTCATTGAATTTTAAAGGAATAAAAATATGGAAAATTTTTCGCATATAGTAGTTGAAGCAACAAATTATTATAATGTTACTTATAAACAACCTTTTCTTACTATTTATTCTATCTTTCCCTTCCTTAGTTTTGCATGTCTTTTTGTAGCCATTATTCTTTTTTGACAATTAGCAAAAAATAAAAAATGATTAAATTGAAAACAAGATTCATATGAATTAAAAAAATATGATCTTAAACCAGAAGATATTACTCAAGAAAAAATAAAAAATGCTAAAAAATATAAATTAATTAAAACAATCACTTGAATTATCTTGCTTATTGGTTTATCATCTTTAGTAATTACCATTGGAGTTTTAATTTATCAATTTCTTTTTGTGCCAGTTTAAAAAATATCGCATTTTGTAGTGTGATATTTTTTAATAATATTGTTTAATTTTCTTTAAATAAAGTTCGTTGTCTTTGGCTTTTATTTCTTCTCTTTTATCACTTTTGCTCATTCCAACTACCAAAGCAATTTCTATTTTGATTTTACTCGTTGGAGTGAAATATAGTTTGGTTGGGATAATTGTTCCGTTTCCTAACTTATCTAATTTTGAATTAAGTCTTATTAATTCTTTTTTGTGCATTAGCAATTTTCGCTCGCGTGTTTCATCATTTTTTTCAAGCATATAACTTTTAAAAAGTGCGTTATATAAAAATAATTCACCTTTTCTAAAAAAACAATATGAATTTTGCAAATTAACAGTGTTAGCTCTTGCAGATTTAACTTCTCAACCTTGTAGTACCATTCCACATTCATACTTATCTAAAATTTTATAGCCATGCATTCCTCGGCGATTATCGGTTATTAATTTCATAATCTTATTTTATATTAGAAAATTAAAAATCTCTCTAACTGAGAGATTTTTAATTACATATGTTTTTTTAGTTCTAATTCAAAGGTAGGATGTGGCATGTAACCTAAACCTTTTTGAACTTGTTTTCCATCTTTAAAAATAAATCATGTTGGCATTGAGGTAACACCAAATTCATCAGTTAAATCTTGGTTCGCGTCAACATCTACACGATAAACAGGAACATTATTTTTAGAAACAACTTCTTCTAAAGTGTGTTTAAACATTTTACATGGTGGACATCATAGTGCGTGAAAGACTAAAACATAAAGTCCTTGTTCTTTTGATATTTCATCTTTGTATTCTTTGGTAGTAATTTCTCTAAGCTGTAGCATATAGCCTCCTTTTCTTTTTATAACTAAGTAATGTTAATTAGATTTTATACTAAAAAATGTAAAAAGTGCAAAAAAACATTAAAAATCGATATTTTTTACATATTTTGCGTTTTGTTCAATGAATTCACGTCTTGGAGCTACATCATCACCCATTAGAATTGTGAACATTTGATCAGCTCTTGCTGCATCTTCAATTTGAACTTGTAACATTAATCTTGTTTCAGGATTCATTGTTGTTTCTCAAAGTTGTTCAGGATCCATTTCACCAAGTCCTTTGTAACGTTGAATATTAATTTTTGAATTTGGATTTAATTTACTCATAATTTCATCTTTTTGTTCGTCATTATATGCATACTCGACATTTTTATTTTGTTGAATTTTATAAAGTGGCGGTTGTGCAATATAAATAAAGCCATATTCAATTAATTTTCTAAAGTAACGATAGAAGAAAGTTAAAAGTAAAGTTCTAATGTGGGCACCGTCCACATCGGCATCAGTCATTATGATAATTTTGTGATATCTAAGTTTATTAATATTGAAATTATCTAAAACTCCTGTTCCCAAAGCCGCGATTAAAGAGTTAATTTCTTCATTATTGAAAACTTTACTTGCTTGGTTTTTTTCAACATTAATAACCTTACCTCTCAATGGTAAAATTGCCTGAGTAGTACGATCTCTACCCATCTTAGCACTTCCTCCCGCTGAATTACCCTCAACAATGTAAAGTTCACTAATTTCAGCATTTTTGGAAGTGCAATCTGCTAGTTTACCTGGCAATGAACCAGATTCAAAAACTGTCTTTCTTCTTGCTGCATCTCTAGCTGTTTCTGCAGCAATTCTAGATTTTTTAGCAGCTAAAGTTTTCTGCACAATTAACTTAGCTTCATTAGGATTTTCATTTAAAAATCTTTCTAAATTTTCTGAAAATACCTTATTTACAGCAATTCTTGCATCTTTATTTCCTAATTTAGTTTTAGTTTGACCTTCAAAAATTGGATCAGTGTGTTTAATTGAGATAATGGCAACAAGTCCTTCTTTAACGTCTTCACGTGATACTTTTTCTTCATCTTTTTTGATGATTCCTGAATCTAATCCATAAGAATTAAGTAAACGAGTTAAAGCATCATAAAAACCGTTTTCATGTGTTCCGCCTTCTGTTGTTAAGATGTTATTAGCATATGAAACAATATTTCCGGTAATTTTTGAATTGTACTGAAGAGCAACTTCTACTTGAACAGGAGCGTCTTCACCATGTGAATATTCACCTTCTGCGTAAATAATTTGTTCAGTTATTAAAGTCTGTCCGGTGTTTAATTCTTTAACATAATCTACAATTCCACCTTCAAAAACGAATTCATTGTAAGTATTATCTCTCTCATCTTTAACAGAAATTTTAAGACCTTTATTAAGATAGGCAATTTGTTTAGCATGATCCACAATTACATCTTTGTCAAAATTATTTTTGTCCATTACAGTGAAATCGGGGTGGAATTTAATTGTTGTTCCAGTTTCATTTTTGTCTACTTCATCTAAAATTGTTAAAGGTTGGATAATTTGACCTCCATTTTGAAAATGGGCATAGTGTAATTTTCCGTCTCTTTTTACTCAAGCTTCTAAATCATCACTTAAAGCATTTACAACTGAGGCACCAACACCGTGTAAACCTCCTGAAACTTTATAAGTATTTGAATCAAACTTTCCACCTGCGTGCAATTTTGTCAATGCAGTTTCAACACCTGACATACCTGTTTCAGGGTGCATGTCAGTTGGAATTCCACGGCCATTATCTTCAACTTGAACATAACCATCTTTTGTCAAAGTGATTTTAATTTCATTAGCAAAACCTGCCATGCACTCATCAACTGAGTTATCAACAATTTCTCAAACTAGGTGATGCAATCCTTTTATTCCTGTTGAACCAATGTACATTCCAGGTCTAACTCTAACAGGATCTAAGCCTTCTAAAACCCTTAAATTACTTGCGCCATAATCTCTTTTATCAGTCATAAAATCTCCTTTTCCTTAAATAGTTCTCTATAATAATACTAAGTATTAGTATTATATATTAATTGAACAATTTTGCTCTATAAGTGCAATAAAAAACTTCACAATTGTGAAGTCTAAAATTTATCTTCTGGTAGATATAAATTACCGTCTACCGAAGCAATATTATTAACTGTAATTAAGGCAGTTTCGTCAACAGATCTTACTTTTTTAATCAATCTTGGTACTTGTTTGTATAAAGTAACAGCAGTTAAAACTTTAGTTTTGTTTCCTGAATAACCACCAATTCCTTTGGTGATCGTAAAGCTATTAATTGTTTTTTTGTCTTCAATGATTGCTCTTCTAATATCCGTCATGTGAGGAGAGTAAATTTTTAATTGAACTATTTTGAATTTAGGGAAAAGTTTATTTAAAACAATTGCAAAAACAAAATTACAAAACATAGTAGAAATCATATTAGGTGAAAAATAAAGAGCAGTTTGTCATCTAAAAGAAGAAATTTTACTAATTATTTCTAAATCTTCTTTTGCAATTCCCTCAATATTTTGAACATTTGTTGCCAAATCACTTAAAATTAAGCTTCCTGAAAGATATGTTCCAATAAGGACTGAAATAATCATAATAACTAAATTTATATATGCATTAACTGTTCCAAAATTTTTATGTTTTACAGTGGACATATATTCACCAATTATTCCTGTTACCCCTGCAGAACCGCCCATTATGGCAATTATTGCGAAGAAGAAAGCTAACATTATTGCATAAACAAAGGCGAAAATAATTTGTGCAATTATTGTTCCTCCATCAGATCATTGAAGTGGAATTAGTTGTCAAATCTGACTTTTTCCTTGTCATAAATTTTGCGCAACTAAATCTTTTGCTTCGTTAGAAATTCCCGATGTTGAAAAATCACCAATTAAATAAAATTCATTTATTTGTTGAATTTGTCCTAATCCAAAAGAAACAAGACTACTTATAATTAAAAATTCAAAAGTTAGCAAAGTAAATATTTTCCCTACTTTTTTAAAACCAAAAATAAATATTGGAATACTTAAGATTAAATATGAAATCCAGAAGAGAGCATGATCAATAGCATTATATATTGCAGGTGTAACATAAGAATTAGATCTCAAAATAACATTTACTATTTTTGATAATGCTTGACCAATTGCTGCTGCTCCAAAGTTGTAAATACCTGGGTTTTTAACAAAAAGAATTCCAACTACACCAAATAAAATTGCTAAAAAGCCTGTAATTAAGACTAATTTGTACAACGGCATGGGCGCATAAAATCTTGATAATCTTAATACAAAATTAGAAAGCCGTGTGTATCTATATTGAGTATTACTTTTTTTAACTATTTTTTTTAAATCATCTTCTTTTTCTTTAGTAAAAATGTCATACTCTGGTTTTAAAGAATTTGTGTATTCAAGATCATTAACTTTAGTTTTTTCTTGTTCATTTTGTTTTAAGTCTTCTTTTTTCATCTCACTCCTTTCATTAGTAAAAAAAACACAATTGCAAAGCAATGTGACAATGATATAAATTTAAAAATTTATTTAATTACATGATACCACTAAAAAAACTTTTTTTATAATGTTACTTATGAAACTAAACTATATCAAAGTAAAAAACTACATAATTCCTATTTACTATAAAAACAATAAAAGCGATACAACATTTTTATTTTTGCACGGAATTAATTCATCAAGTGATTTTTGCCTTCCTATTGCGCAAAAAAATCAAAAATATAATATTGTGGCAATTAATTTTCCAGGTAATAAATACTTTGAAAATGTCAGCCCAGAAAATATTACTTTAGAATGATGAACAGAAGCTGCTCAGGCAGTTTTAAAAGAAATTAAAAGCAAAAAAATAGTAGTTGTTGCTCATTCAATGGGTGGAGGTGTTGCCTTAAATATCGGAAAAGATAAAAGAATAAAAAGATTAATTATGGTTGCAACAATTCATCCTTTTATGGTAATTAATAATGGTTACTCCATCTTACAAAAAGTAATTAAACCAATAAGTACTACCCATAAGCTAATAGGAGAAACAATTTCAAAAATTAGTTCTAAATTTAAAAAAACACAGCGTTTAAGTGAAAGTTTTTCAAGAGAAGGTAATTGATACAATCTTTTAGAAAAATATATTTTAAACGATGAATATATGAAAAAATTAAAAGTGCAATATGAAGAATTAAAGGACAAAATTATTTTTGTTGTTGGAGAAAATGATCCTATTGTAGGTACAAAATCACTAATGGATTTCGCTAATCAAATCGACACATTTGTCACAATTATAGGTAAATCCCACTCACCAATTAAAGATGATCCACAAAAGTTTGCTTATCTTTTCGATAGTTTAGAAAAACCCGAAAAGAAAAAAATCTGAACTAAAGTGGTTACTTTTGAGAAAAAAGTTAAAAATTTTGAATCACGGGTAATTAGAATTAATAAATACAAAAATTATGAAAATTTAGAGGAAAATAACTATGAACTATAACGAATTTGAGAATTTATTAAAAGAAAGATTAATTAAGGGAAATGGTCCAAAATTACTAATTAAGCTTATTGATGCACCTTTTAGATACTTTTCTCTATTAAATTTATTTAACTTCTTAACTAAATTAGAACAATCTTTTTTACGAACTCAGGAAAACAATTACTATAAATTTTTAAATGATTTAGTTGCTTATTTTTTTATTAGTAAAAAATTTGAAGCACTAGAAAATAAATTAAAAGTTTTAACAAAAGATGAAGAATCTGATGTTATTCTAGAACATAAAATTAACTTATCGCACTTATTTAGAGACCAAAACACAAAAACATTGTTTTGCATATGACAGAAAAAGAGAGATTATTATTCAAACAACAAGGCTATAGAAATAATTGAAAAATTTAAAAGTGATAACTATCTAATTAAAAAACACTTTGAAGATTATCAAATCAAAAGTTATTTATGATTTGTCGATGAAGAAATTAAAACTAACAAACATATTTACATTCAACATCTAAATGATGATGTTGAAAATCATATCAATGTTGTTTATGGAAGTGAGTTGTTTGATTTTTTTGAAGACAATGAATATTGAAAAATTATTCAAAATTTTCAAAAAACTTTTAAAGATAAAAATCATGATTTTTTTCTCAAAATGCCTAATTTAGACACTGATAAGGAAACTTATGAATTTATGATTGAAATGAGTGATTCGCTTTGAGAAAAATTAAATTTAGATACTGAAGGACACAAATTAATTAGAGAAAAAATATTTGATTTAAGAAATGAAAATTCTAATTATTTAAAAGCATTTAAAATGCGTCAAATCAAAACAACAGCAGTTGATGAAGATGATTATAAAATTAAAAAATATGCAAATGAAAACAATTTAGAAATAAATAATTAATTTTCACAATAATATTAATAGTCATATTTAAGTATATGTATTAAAATATTAGAAGTTATTTATTTATTAAATTTAAACTGTAGTTTGGAAATTTATGAAAACAACTAATGATAAAAAAAGAATTGGATTTTATCAAAACTTTGATTTAAATGATAGTTTTGATAAAGAAAAGATTTCTTTATATGTTGATTATTTAATTTCTTGAATCAAAACAATGGTCAATAAAGTTAAAGCAAAAGGAGTTATTTTTGGACTTTCGGGCGGAATTGATTCTGCATTAATTGCAGCCTTGAGTCAAAAAGCTTTTCCTGAAAATCATTTGGCAGTAATTATGCCAATAGATTCGATGAAACATGAAGAAAATGATTTAAAAGCCATTGAAAAAAATTTAAATTTAAAAACTAAAACAATTAATTTAGAAAAAGCTTTTTTAAGTTTAAATCAAGAATATGGTGATTTATCTCTTCTTGCAAAAAGCAACATTAAACCTCGTTTAAGAATGACAACTTTATATGCCTTAGCACAAAATTTAAATTATTTAGTTTTAGGAACTGATAATTTTGATGAGTATTTTATAGGTTATTTCACAAAATTTGGAGATGGTGGAGCTGATTTGTTGCCAATTAGTCATTTATTAAAAAGCGAAGTTAAAGCAATGGCACAATTTTTAAATGTTCCAAATAGTGTAATTACAAAAAAACCATCTGCAGGACTTTGGGAAAATCAAAGTGATGAAGATGAATTAGGTTTTACTTACTATGAACTAGACAATTATTTAATTGGAAATGATGTAGAACAAAAAACAAAAGAAAAAATTGAAAAATTACATGCAAATAGTCAACATAAAAGAGATCATATTTATAGACCTCTTAGTATTGAAGAATTTTTAAATCAAAAAGGAGAAAAATAATTATGGCAGGACACTCACATTGAGCAGGAATTAAGCATAAAAAAGGTGCAAACGATGCAGCAAGAGGAAAAATTTTTCAAAAACTTTTTAAGGAAATTTATGTTGCAGCCACAGCAGCAGGAGGACCAGATCCAGATAAAAATCCAGCACTTAAATTAGCTATTGCAAAAGCTAAAAGTAAAAATATGCCTAAAGCAAATATCGAAAGAGCATTAGCTAAAGCAAAAGGTGAAGGAAAAGATGGAGCAGTTTTTGTTGAAACATTATTCAATGCAACAATTACAGGTGGAGCTACATTTTTAATTCAAACTTTAAGTGATAATATGAATCGTACAAAATCATCTATGACTATGTACTTCAATAGACAAAACGCTTCATTAGGAAAAACAGGTCAAGTACCATTCCAATTTGATCACAAAGGAATTTTAGAATTGTCTAAAGATGCAATTGACGAAGAAACCTTAACCATGGTAGCTTTAGATAATGGTGCAGAAGACCTTGAAACCACAGATCAAACTTATATTATTACAACATTGCCTGAAAATTTCAGCCAATGTAAAAATGCAGTTGAAAGCATTTTGGAAGAAAATGCTGAATTTCTTCAATGCGAAGTAACTTATATTCCAAATAGTATGGTTACTTTTGATGCTGAAAAATCACAAAAAATAAGTGAATTTATTGCTCAATTAGAAGATGATGATGATGTACAAGAAGTATTTCACAACATTGAATTAACTGAGTAATAAATGTAGAAAGATTTTAATGACTTTTATAAAATCATTTATAGAAATTTTAAAAAATGGTCATGCAAATTATGGAATTATTGATTGGGATGCTAACAATGAATTAATTTTAGCCAAATTTTACTTTGTTCTAATTGCTGCTTTTTTCATTTTGGGAATCCCTATATTAATAACATTAATTTTTCCTCTTTTTAAAAAAGAAAAATTAAACAAAAGAGGAACACTGCTTGTTTATGCTTTTGTTACTGGATTTTTTATAGCAATGGCACTATTTGGATTTCTTAGAGAAGCACTTGAAGTAAGTTCTTCAAGTGCACCATCATCTGGTTATAATTCAAATCAAACTTTTGGTTGAAATATATTATTAGTTGGATTAGGTTTTGCCGTTGGATTAGGATTAGCATACGGTTTAAGAAGATTAGTTAAATGAATTTCAAAAGTTAAAGCCCTTAGAAATGATCCACAAGCTCGTCTATTTATTCACTCTCATGAACTTGCGCATGCAAATGATAATCACAATCACATGGAACATGATATCGCTCCTGATCATAGTGCAAAAAGAGTAAACACAAAATATAAAGTTAATGGAAAAAGTGAAGATAAAAATAAAATCATTGCTCTTTTTATGATTTTAACTCACAGGATACCTGCAGGATTGATAATTGGATATAGCTTAAATAGTTTTTTTGAAATTGGAACTAAACTTAATACATTAGGTTGAGCTTTTATCATTAGCTTCATTTTACACTTAATTCCCGAAATTTTGATTTTCTTTTATCGTCAAAGAGAAATGGGGATTAGTAAATGAAAAGCTACTTTTTGATCAATTTCTTCATTGTTGTTCCTTATTCCTTTAATGTATATTGGAATATATTTGGGTGAATATATAAATAAACTTTGACAAATAAGAGCACTAATTCAAGCAATGGTTGCAGGAATTTTTCTTTTTGCAGCTATTATTGAATTTTTACCAGAATTTTATCATGCACATCACGAAAGAAGATTATTCAGACTTGTAATGATTGTTTTCTTTGCTGGTTTAGTTTCATGTGCAATTATCCTTTCTTTCCATATTCATGGTGTAAGATAAAAAAATAGATTTTTAAAAAATCTATTTTTTTATGCATTTTTCAACGTTTTTATAAGTCAGTCGATGAATTGGAGAAGGACCAAAAGCTTCAAGTACGTTTTGATGATCTTTAGTTGCGTAACCCTTGTGTTTCTTAAAATTGTACTGTGGATATTTTTGATCATAATTTTCCATTAGTTGGTCTCTAAAAACCTTAGCTAAAATGGAAGCCGCTGCAACAGAAATACTTTTACTGTCCCCCTTGACTAAATTGATTTGTTTAATGTCTGTTTGGTCAATTTTTTCAAAATCTGTAATGATTAAATTTGGTTTAAGTTCAATTTCTTTAACTATTTTTAACATACCATTTCTAGATGTTTGTTTAGGGTTAAATAAATCAACATAATTTGCATCATAAACTACTATTTTATAGGCTAATGCATCTCTTTTGATTATTTTAAAAAGTTCTTCTCTTTTTTTAGAATTCAATTTTTTTGAATCATTAATGTCTAAATTAACATAATTTTTATTAAAGATTACTCCCGCTACAACCAAAGGACCAGCACAACAGCCTCTGCCTGCTTCATCTAAACCTAAAATCAAATCATATTCATTTCAATAATCTTTTTCAAAATTTAACATGCAAAAATTATAAATAAAATGCAGTAAGAAGCTGCATTTTATTTATTTTCATCATTTTTGTTTTTTTCCACAATATTAAGAATAGCATCTACTAATTCTTCTTTTGACATTTTGTCATAACCATGAATGTATAGTTTCCGGGCAATACCAAAAAGTTTTTCATTATTTAAAGACATTAAACGTTCTTTATTTTTTTCTCATTCTGTTGATTTTTGTTCGTGATTATTTTTTACTTCGGTGTTAGTAACATCTTCTTCTTTAAAATCAGTTTCGGTTTGATTTTTAGGAATATTTCCACCAAAAAGATTACCAAAAAGATTTGAATATTCTTCATTTTGTGAAAACATTTTTGAAAATTCTTCACTTTGTTTAAGAATAAATGACCTATGAAAAGCAATTTTTATAAATTTTATTTTTCTATAAAACAATGGAATTAGTAACAAAGTTAATAAGACTGATGAACCAGAAAAAGCTAATAAAGTGATCATTGCACTATTTCAATAAGTTGTTTGTCCTGATTTAGTGAAAATCATAATGTAATCAACTAATCTTAAAAAAGTTGTTATTGTAAGTAGAAGAGTTGGAAATGTTTGTAATTTTAAAAAGCTTTTTTTTGTATAACTGTTATAAATTCCATAAGCGAAAAAGACAGTTACTAAAATTACAATTCCAGACATTACACCATAAAAAGTTAAGAGGTTATTGTAATACTCCTGCACATTTGCATTTTTATCATTGACATTTTCTATAAAGAAATCTAAAAGTTTAGTTTTTAGTGTAGTTATTAAAATTAAAGAAATTATTGTGGTAATTGTTGCAAAAATAAATGTACTTAAAGCTAAAAAGACAAAGAATCGAAATTTTGGTTTCTCATAATCTTTTCATAATTTTTGCGAATCCGCTGTTACATTATTTAAAAAATCATTACTATATAAATTTTTAAAGTAAGTTGAAACCTTATTCATCTTTTTCTCCTTTATCTTTTAAAGTTTCAAAATCAAAGTCTGCTACATTGAATTCTTTAGGCACATTAGCATAAACTTTTATTTTTTTGTTAGTTTTTGGATGTATAAATTCTAGTTTATAAGCATGCAATCTTTGACCTAGTTCATCTACTTTAGTACCATATGTTGCATCGCCATATACTGGATGTTTGAGATATGCCAGATGAACTCTAATTTGGTGTGTTCTTCCTGTTTCCAAATCACATTGAACTAATGAATAAGGTTTTTTATCAATATAAAAGGTTTTAAGCAATTTAACATTTGTTATAGCTTCTTTACCATTTTTATTAACCTCGATTAGTTTACGATCAGTTCTGTGTCGATTTAGTGGTAAATTAATTCTCATTTGTTTATGTTTTAAAATTCCACTAGCAATTGCAATATAAGAACGTTTTATTTCATGTTTTTTTAACATTTCAGAAAGTAAATTATGAATTTCATTATTCTTTGCAATTATTAATAAACCACTAGTATCTTTATCAATTCGGTGAATAATTCCTGGTCTCAATAAACCATTTTCATTTGATAAAGTTTTGAAGTGATAAAGTAATCCATTGACTAAAGTATCATTATAATGACCAGGAGCAGGATGAACAACTAAATTAGTTGGTTTATTGATAATAACTAAATCGTCATCTTCATAAACAATATCCAGGTTCATTTGCACAGGTTCAATATTAATTTCTTTATTTATTAATCTTTCAATTGTAATAATTGTGCCTTCAGTAACAATAAAATTAGGTTTTCTTACTGGTATGTTATCTCCAATAGTAACAGCGCCTTCCAAAATTAATTGTTTTATATCATTTCTTGAAATTTCACTATTATCTGAAATGTACTTGTCAATACGTTCTTTATATTCAACATTTATTTTTAACATAATGCAATTATATTAAATAAGTAAAATAATTTAAAATTTTTTTTGCACTCTTATATTTAGACTGCTAATTTTTGAAGTAAATTTCATCCAGATGTAATTTATTGTCCTTAAATTCTAAAATTTTGTAATTTTTTCTTGTAATTTCAAAAAATAATTTTTGCTCTTGTTCTGTATTCAACTTCAATTTTCATTGATCATTAACTAATTGATGTTTAATTTTATTTTGAATAAGAAAATCTTTAATAAGTGAATTGTTACTTAAAATTAAGACTTTATTGAATTTTTGATTTTTAAGTTTCTCACTAATTTTTCCACTATCTAAAACTTTACCATCTTTTAAAACCGTATAACTATCTATATATTGCTCAAGTTCTAGGATTATATGACTAGAAATTAAAATAGTTTTACCTTGCATATGTAATTTTTTGATAGTTTCAAAGAAATTAATTCTAGCACTTGGATCTAAATTAGCAGCCGGTTCATCCATAATTAAAATATCAGGATCATTTAATAAAGCTTGCATTAAAAGAACTTTTTTCTTTTGACCTGATGACATTAGTGCTGGGCTTTTTTGTAAATCTTTTGCGTTGAAACCATATTCTTTGATTAATTCTTGAACTCTTTCCACTGCTTTCTTAGAATCTAAATTAGTCATCTTAGCAAGATAAAGTAAATATTCTTCAACATTTAATTTTTTTGGAAAAACTGCTATTTCAGGTATATAACCTATTTTTTCTTTAGACTTAATACTTCTTGCATTAATGCCATCAATAAAAATTTCTCCAAAATGAGAAGGATAAAATCCCAAAATAGATCTTATTGTTGTAGTTTTACCTGCTCCATTGTCACCTATAAAACCGTGAAATTCGCCTTTTTTAATTTCAAAAGACACATTATCTAAGGCATATTTATAACTTCCATTTTTTAATTTAAAAATCTTAGTTAAATTTTGAATTGAAATTGCAATATCTTTTTGAGGTACTTTGAATTTTATTCTTTTAATATTTTGAATTTTTTTCTTATATTCTTTCTTATTACTTCAATATGTTTTAGTTAAAAATTTTCACATAAAACCTACTTATAATCTTTTTTAATTGAAATAATTCAACCTGTAAACAAACCAATTGTAAAAGTTAATAATGGAATTAAAATTGCTCAATGAACAGAAACTATGTCTTGTCTTTTAAACTGAACTATATTATTGTTTAAAATAACAGGTTTTAACAAATTTTGCTGATAATAGTCAAAGTTTTGATAATTTTCACTTAATAATGCATCTAAATCATTAAAATCTAAAATTAAATTTTCATCATTAATTTCTAAAGCTAAAAGATGAGTTAAAGCACTATTTGTCAAAATTGATTTTAATTCAATTTTGAATGAATCAATTTTTGCTATTTGTTTTTGATAATTATATTTTTCCTCTGCAGAAGCATTATCAGTGGATTTTGAAGGAGTGAAGTTGTTTGCTAATAATTCTACAAATTGATTCAATTTATTTAAAAGTTCAGTGTCTTCTTTAATACTATTTAAAAAGATTTTTATTTTAGATAAATCTGCAATTTCAAATACTTTTCCTTCAAAATTGATTTCCTTTTTTAAATTATCAATATCTTTTAGATAAGTACTTCTATCAACATTTGTTAAATTATCGAAAAATACGGTATTTAATCTCTTTAAATATTCCAAATTGTCTTTAATTACATTAGTAAATGAATAGTAATCTAAAAAATCTTCCAAAGAAAACTGTGTTTTGTTAGTACCAAAATTATTTTTAATTGCTTCTGAAATGATTGAAATATCTATTTTAAATGCTAAATAATATGGTTTCAATCAATTATTTTTACTTTCAAAATTAACAAGTTTTAAAATGTTTGCCCCTTGAAAGTTATTATCATTTTCTATTTTTTTAATCTGCTGATTTTGATTTTCAAGCATTAATTTTTGTTGACCTAAAATAAAAACTCTATAAAAATATTCAAAATAATTCCAGTTTGAAATTTTGTTATAAACATTATTGTTTCCTAGATCTACTTCTTTAGTTAAAGATAATGTTTGATTGTCATAATTTTTGTATTCATTAAAAATTTGTTTTGTTGATTTGTTAAAAGCCAATAAAGATATTTCTTTATCTAAACTATTTTGAATGTTTGAAATAGTTCTATTTGTAAAATTTTTTTCTTTTCCAGTGAGAATTAAAAGATTATTTTGCACTGAATTTATAACTTGCTGCTGTCGATTAATAGCACCTGTTTTAATAAAACCAAAAACGAAAATTAATAAAAAGGGCAAAATTCCTATAAAAATTTGAAATATTCTTAGATCTACAAGCAAGTGCAATATTAGAGCAAAACCTAAAATAAATAAAGCGGCTAAAAAAGAAGCGAACAATAACGTTGAGCTACTTAAAAAAATAGTTTTTGCAGATATTTTAGGAATAATTAATAGACTAATTAAATTACCTAAATAAAGTATGAATAAGGAGAAAATGACACAAATTAAAGCAGCAAAAAGATTTGTATAATAAATTTTAGTTTTACTTAAAGGCTTAGAAAACAAAATTATTTCAACACCTTCTTGTTTATATTTAAAAAAAATAGTTTGTCCCACTAATGCAACTATTCCAAAAGTTGCAAAAAGTGTGAAATTAGCTAAACTAGACATAACAACTGTAGAATTTAAAAGTGTTTCAATTTTACTTTTATCTTCAATTGATATAAAAAGTAAGAGTCTTATTATCAAATATAAAACTCCAATTACAATTGGCACTGCGTAAGATGAAATTTGTCTAAAATACATCTTTAGTTGCATTTTTAAAAAACTAGTCATGATTTAAAATTAATTCTCCGAGAGTTTTAGCCAATCCACCATTTTTATAGGCATATTTACTTATAATATTGGCTTTGTTTTTATATTCTTCAACACTATTTGCCATTGCAACTACTGTACCAACTATTCCTATTGTAGAAGCATCATTCATAGAGTCGCCAAAATGCATACAATCTTCTAAATTTATACCTTGATATTGCGCATAAATTTTTTCTGCCTCGCCTTTTGAACAGCCTTTGCTTGTAACTTCAAGAAAATTATTTTTTTCTCCAGCAAAAGAAATTGTTAAAAAGTCTTTATATTTTTTATTTAAAAGATCATAGAAATTAGCAACTTTTTCTTTTTTAATATTTCAAAAAATAACTTTATAAATTTTTTCATTTGTTTTATATTCAGAATGATGTTTCGCTTTTGCGCCTTTTAAAAATGCGCCTGCTTTAAAAAACAAACATGTGCTATAACTTCCATTTTTAAAATCTGAATTCAAAATTACTGTCATTTTTTCTTTTGCTGCTAATTCAAAAATTTCAGTCATTACATTTTGATCAATTGCTTTTTCGAAAATAACTTTTTGATCTTTTATAATTTTGCTTCCATTTCAAAAAATAATACTGTTTGGTAAACCTAATTTTGAATTAATGTCGTATGTTTTTTTAAGTTCTCCCCTTCCTGTTGAAATTACAACTTCAATTCCTTTTTCTCTGCACTCTTTTATTGCTTTAATATTTTCATCACTAACACTTGATGTCTTATCTTTTTTTATATCTAAAGTCGTTCCATCTAAATCGATAAAAATTAATTTAGGTTTTTTCTCTATTTTTTTCATACGTTAATTATATTTAATAATTTATTTAAGTCACTAAATAAAAGTAATTAAAAAAACACCAATTGGTGTTTTTACTAGTGATTTATTTTTCCTTTAATTTTTGCTTTTTCTTTATCAATTTCAATAATTTCAATTTTGAGGTTATCTCCAATTTTAAAATGATCATAGATTGTATTAATTAATTTATTATTTTTGTCTAAAATAGCTGATTTATGAACAAAAACGTTTTCTTTTAATCCAATATAAGCAAAAATTCCAAAATCAGTAATGTTTGATATTGAACCATCAACAATCAATCCTTCATGAAGATCTTCAAGATTCAAAATATCATCTTTTAAAAGATATCCTTCTTTTTCATCTCTTATATCTTTTGTTGGATTAGCTAATGCTTCTAAAATTAAACTAACATCATATTTGTTTGAGTTAAATTTTTCTGCTAAACTTTCTGCATTTTGAGATTTTAATAAGTTTGAATCAATATTGTTTAAATCTAAATTTAAATAATCAACTATTTTATACGCTAATTCATAACTTTCAGGGTGAATAGATGTTTTATCAAAGAAGTTTTGTGAGTCGTAAATTCTTAAAAAACCTATAGCTTGTTCATATGCTTTAGATCCCAATCCTTTAACCTTTTTCAATTCTTCACGATTTTTAAATTCTTTATTTTCATTTCTTCAAAGAACAATTGATTGAGCAACTTTTTTATTTAATCCAGAAACATATTTTAAAATCTCTTCTGTTGCACTATTTACATCAACGCCTATCAAATTAACTACTTTATCAACTTTAAATTCTAAAGCTTTGTTTAAGTCTTTTTGGTCAACATCATGTTGATATTGTCCTACACCAATTGATTTTGGATCAATTTTTACCAATTCATTAAGTGGGTCTTGAAATCTTCTTCCAATGTTAATTGCTGATCTTTCTTCAACGGAAAGATTAGGAAATTCTTTTATTGCTATATCAGACGCAGAATAAACACTTGCTCCTATTTCAGAAACAATAGCAAATTGAATGTGTTCTTTTGGATCTATTACTTTTCTCTCTTTTAATAACTTACTAATAAATTGCTCAGTTTCTCTTGATGCAGTTCCATTACCTATAACAATAATGTCACTTTCATATTTATTTAGAAGTTTATTAACTATTTCTTTTGCCTCTTTTACCTTATTTAATGGTGGATTAGGATAAATGATTTTAATATCAAGAACTTGTCCATTTTCATTTAAAACTGCAATTTTACAACCATTAACAAAGGCCGGATCAATAGCTAAAACTTTCTTATTTTTAACAGCTGGTCAAAGGAGCATAGACTCAACATTTTCAGCAAATAGTTTTATTGCTTCCTTCTCTGCTTTTTCAAAAAGTTCTCTCTTAATTTCTCTTTCAATAGAAGGATAAATTAATCTTTCTAAGGAGTCTTTTAAAGCTTCGTTAATAATTTTTCCAGTTCTTTTAATTTTGAAATATTTATTGTTTAACTGATAATTAATTGTATTTATGCTGTAAGTTAAATCATAAGAAATTATTTTTTTGTCTTCTCCCCGATTCATAGCTAAAACACGGTGATTGGGAACATATTTAATTCTTTCTTTATGTTCATAATAAATTTTAAAAATTTCTTTTTCATCATCTGCATTCTTTTTCTTTTTAGTTTCAATAAAACCATAGTTTTTAATTTGTTCTTTAACAAACTCTCTTGTTTCAACATCTTGTGATATTCATTGACTAATAATGTATTTAGCTTGTTCAATTGCAAATTCAACACTTTCAACTTTGTCATTTAAATATTTTTTAGCTTCATTAATTGGACTAAACATTTCATCTTGAGCCTCAAAAATTGCTTTTGCTAGTGGTTCTAACCCTAGTGCAATAGCATCAGTAGCTTTAGTTTTTTTACCTACTTTAAATGGTTCATAAATATTTTCTAATTCTGCTTTGGTTTCAACATTCTTAATTTTTTCTTCTAATTCAGAAGTTAACAATTTGTTTTCGCTTAAGATATTTAAAATTGCTTCTCTTCTTTTGTTTAATTCAACATCATATTGATAAAGATTATCAATTTCTTGAATTATTTCTTCATTTAAGCCGCCAGTATGTGCTTGTCTATAACGAGCAATAAAAGGAACAGTTGCTCCTTCTTGTAAGAAATTTAAAACTGTTTCAACTTGTTTTTCTTCTAAATTCAATTTTTTAGATACATTTATAATAGAAATATTCATATATAACTCCTTTGATTTATTATGTTTAAAAGTTTATATTATTTTATAAACACTTTAATTATTTTCAAATAAATAACAAAAGATTAAAATTAATAAAAAAATAAAAATATTTTGCCAAATATTTTTTTTATACTATAATTCATTAAGCAATGCCGCCTTAGCTCAGTTGGTAGAGCAACTGACTTGTAATCAGTAGGTCGTAGGTTCGAGTCCTATAGGCGGCACCATTTGCTTAACTATAGTTAGTTTTAAAAAGGTGCAATTCCTTTTATGAGCAATTATTTGCGCGAGTGGTGAAATTGGCAGACACGCTAGATTTAGGCTCTAGTGCCTTTGGTATGAGGGTTCGAGTCCCTCCTTGCGCACCATTTGCGATTGCAACCAAATCAGCTTTATGCTGATTTTTTTTATATTTTTTTACTTTTTGTTCATTTTTAGAAAACAATCTCCTCTTTGCAATTAATTGTTTATAAATAAGGAGGTAAAAATGGTTTTATATAGAATTGGTGAAATCATTTACAAAAGTTACAACAATATTATTTTTGAAAGTCAAGGTGTAGGATATTCTCTAGTTGTTCCCCAACACGAAAGATTTGAAGCAAAAACTAAAACAAAACTATATATTCATGAAATAAAAAATGAATATTATCAAATAACTTATGCTTTTAAGGACTTTAAAGAAAGACTATTATTTATTGATTTAATTTCCTTGCAAGGTGTTGGACCAAAAGTTGCATTTAATTTAATTAATATTGGATGAGAATTACTGGGTAAATATATTGCAAATGGTAATACTACAGCAATTAATTCTATACCGTATATCAATAGCAAAGTTGCCAAATTGGTAGTTAGTGAATTACAAGATAAATGAAGTAAAATGCTAAACATTAGTAAAGATGAGCAAGATTCAAGTGCAATAAATTCTTCAAATTTATTAGAGATGAAAGATACATTAAAAATGCTCGGATTTAAAAAAGGGCAAATTGATAAAGCTGTAGAAAAAATTACTCCAACTGGAAATGTGGAAGAAATGATTGAGGAAGCAATTAAATTAATATCAAACAATTATGAACAAAACGTATCTACGACCGCTTAATTTTGCAGAATTTATTGGACAAGAAAAATTAATTGTAACGCTTAAGACAATGATAAATGGTTCGTTGCAAAGAAAAGAAATTTTAGATCATATTCTTTTTTATGGTCCGCCAGGCGTGGGTAAGACTTCTCTAGCAACAATTATTGGAAATGAACTTGGCAAAAAAGTTCATTTTTTGCAAGGAAATTTATTAGAGAAAAAATCAGACATTCTTTCTGTTTTTGCTGGCGTAAGTGATGGAGACATTGTGTTTATTGATGAAATTCATAGCATTAATAAAAATGTTGAAGAATTAATATACACAGCAATGGAAGATTTTAAAATCGACTTAATTATAGGTCCTGAAGGAAATTCTAAAGTATTAAGAATGAATTTAAAACCCTTTACTTTAATTGGCGCAACAACAAAGTCTAATTTACTCAGTGCTCCGTTAAAAGATAGATTTGGTCTTAAAGCAAAATTAAATCTATATAAAAATGAAGATTTAGTTAAAATTCTTTCTAATAGTGCACAAAAAATGAACATAACTATTGATGAAGATATATTATTTTTGATTAGTAAGTATTCTCAAAATGTACCAAGAATAGCAAATAATCTATTAAAAAGAGTTTATGATTTTGCTCTAGATAATAAAGAAGATAAAATTACTAAAAAAACTGTTTTAAAGACATTTAAGTATTTAGAAATTTATAAATTTGGTCTAAATAAAGATCATTTAGAATATTTAAAAACTCTTAGAGACGTTTTCGATTCTAAATTCGCATCAATTGATGCTTTAGCGTCTATTTTAAACTTCAATAAAGAAAATTTAATTTATGAAATTGAGCCATTATTACTTAATCATAAACTAATCCAAAAAAGTCCAAGAGGTAGATGCATAACAACTAAGGGAATAAATTATATTTTAAATAATCAATTTATCAACTAATATCAAAAACTTCATTTCTAATATTTATAATTAGTAATTTAATATATAATAAAGAAACTTATGTTTAGAAATCTTAGAAAATTCTTTAAAAATTTAGTATCTTTAAGTAACTGAAAAAGAATTACAATTGCAGTAATTACTTTAATTTCTGCAATTTTAACCGTTGTTTTTGGAAGTCTTTTTTATGTTTCAAAAAATGTTAATAAATCAGTTGAATATGGTGGAGGAGTTGAATTTCTAGTCCAAGTAACTGATCAAACTAGCGATAAAACAACAGATAAATTTACACAAAATGTAGCTGGAGCACTTAGCAATAGATTAACTGGGGGAACTGAATTTAATGGTACTAAGGTTCAAACTCAAGGAGATGGAAAAATTCTAATTACAAGAAATGGTTCTTTAACCGATGCAGAACGTAAGAATTTTGAAGACATAATTATCAATAAACCTAATTTAGTTCTCACTGACACAAACATGATTCCAATATTTGTCAATGGTGAATTTAATGAAAATAAAGAAACTTTGGATTACGAAAATATCAGCAAGTATATTCCGCCGCTCAAACCATCTGGTGCATCTAATCAGTTCATTCAGACATCAGGAAAATATAATGTTTTAATTAAATTACTTGATAAAAATGCCGAAAGAGAATGAACGGATGCAACTTCATACATAGCATCTTCACCAGATCAAACAATTTTAATGTGATTAAATCTTGATGAATTAGTATCTGTTGCCAAAGAACGTTTTTCAGCTCAATGAATAAAAGCTAAAGAAAATCCCTATAACTTTGTTCATGTTGATGAGGCACTTTCTGATAGTAATGGCAGAAGAAATATTTTGAAAGAGAATCAAATTAAAGCTAAAGATTTCTTAATTAGCGAAGCAAGAGCAGCAAGTCCTCTAAGCGGTGATTCTTTTACGATTACAGGTAATTTTAATGAAGGTGAAGCCAAACAACTAGCAGCAAATATTAATTTTGGTACTTCAAAATATAAACTTGATATTCTTTCTTCAAACTACATTTCTGCTTCTTCAGTTGGTGATTCATTTAATAAAGCGCTTATTGCCGGAATTATTGTTTTTGCAATTATTTCAATTTTCATGATCGTAAATTATGGACTATTAGGAGCACTAAGCACTATTTCCATCGCTCTTTATGTATTCTTAACTTTATTAATGTTCACAATTTTAAGAGGAGAATATTCACCTGTTACAATCGCTGCATTAATTATTGGAATTGGAATTGGAGTCGATGCCAACATTATAACTTTTGAAAGACTTAAATCTGAAGTTTATGCCGGCGAAAAGATTAAAAAAGCTATTAAGAATTCGAATCGCTTGGCTATGTCTTCAATTATTGATGCAAACTTAACTACTCTTATAGTTTCATTCACGTTGTTCTATTTTGGAACTAGTGCTGTAAGAGGTTTTAGCCTTTCATTAGTCTTTTCTGTTATTTTCACTCTTCTAATAATGCTTTTCTTTACAAAAGGAATTAGTAATTTAATAGTTGGAACTGGTTTCTTTAACAAACGTCTTTGACTTTTAGGAATTAAATACAAAAAAATTAATAATTTAAAAACAAATGCTCTTTATCGTAGATTTGATTATGTTAAACATGCTAAATGATTTATTATTGGTTCATTAGTTTTTGTACTAATAGGATTAATAGTATTTTCTTCAGTTGCTGGTTCAAATAAAGAATTCTGATCTGGATTCAATAGATCATTTGAATTTCAAGGTGGAATTAATATTTCAATTGAAGGAAAAGATACTTATATAATCACTCAAAATGATGCAACAGCAATTAAAAACTTCATTATTAATAACCAAAATGCTTTAGGTATCAAAGATGTTGCAAAATATACAAATATCTTGCCGATAGATTCATCAAACACAATGTTTAAAATTTCAATTAAAACTGCACAGGATTTAAACAATAATGTTGAACAAATAAAATCATTAATTCTTCAACAATATCCTGATGTTCATGTTTGAAGCTACGGAATTTCTTCAATTGAAGCTCAAAATTTAGTGAAAAATGCATTGCTTGCAGTGGGAATTTCATTTATTGGAATTATTCTTTATACATTAATTAGATTAAAATGAACCTACTCATTTGCAGCGATTGTAGGACTTTTACATGATGTTCTTCTCACTATTGCATTCATAGTGATTACAAGACTAGAACTTTCACCTATTATTGTGGCTGCTGTTCTTTCAATTATCGCATTTTCAATTAACGACACAATTGTTGTCTTCGATAGAATTAGAGAAAGAGTTAGTTTAGTTTACTATAAAAATTTTCTTGATGCAAAACAAATTAAAGAAATTGCTAATTCATCAATTGCAGATACAATTAAACGTAGTTTATATACTTCTCTTACCACCATTATGGCTGTTATTGTATTATTAGCCTTTAAGGATGCTACCAATTTAGCTTTTAATTTAACTATGATTTTTGGATTAGCAATTGGGGCATATAGTTCAATTTTCATTTGTACATGACTTTGAGTTAAATTAGAAACTATTAGACAGTTAGGCATTAAAAAACGTGAGGAAAGCAAATTCTGAGTAATAAGCAAAGATGAGGAACAAATTTTCCCAGGAATTAATGATTTTATAGCTTAAAATATGTGAAGTTTAACTTTACATATTTTATTTAAAGGATTTTATGAGTTTAACTATTTACACACTTGAAAATCAACCTAAATTTAATAATCCTATTTACATTTTAGGAGCCTTTGAATCTTTTCATTTGGGACATTGAAAATTACTTGAAAAAGCATATGAATTAAATAACAACAAAGATTCTGATATTGTCTTAGTATTTTTTCAAGATTGCCAAAATTTACCAAAGAATCAAGATCAAATTCTAACTGATTTAAACTTTCGATTGCAAAGCTTTGCTAATTTAAATTTAAAATATGCTTTGTCTTTAAATTACAATGAAGTCAAAAGTTTCATGCATGAAGATTTCATTAACTCTTTAGTTGCAAAACAAAGCAATTTTAAATTTGTCATTGGCGAAGATTTTAAATTCGGTTTTAAAGCACAAGGTAGTGCTAAATGATTAGTTAACGTTTATGGAGATAATTTAGTTTTTCCTGTTGAACCAATAAAAAAGGACCAAAAAAAGATTTCTACTTCCTTTTTAAAAGAATGTGTAGAAAATGGAGAAATCGAATTACTAAATTCCTTAAACACCTTTAAATATGGCTTTAGCGTAAATTTAAAAGACGCAAAAATGAACGAAAAAAACAATTTAGTAATTTTAAAAAATCCAATTTTAACTCCTTTAAAAGAAGGAATTTATATAGTAAATATTGAAATTGATAAATTTACTTATTATGGTTTGATTAATTATGGATTTTCAGACTTTTTTGAACTTATGTTTTTTGATGTTAAACTAAGAAGTGATTTAGTGTTTAATGAAGTGAATTCTAAAATAAGAGTGATTTTACTTAAAAATTTACGTTTTTTCATAGATAAAAGTGATTCCATTAATAAAATTGATTTGATCCATGGAAAAAATTTTTTTATTGAAATGAATAAAAATTCATAATTTTCTTGTTTTATGTTACTATTTAGTAGCATCCAAATGCAATTTTAGACTTGGTTTTAATGTTTAATTAAAACTAGGCTAAAACGTAATATATCAAAGGAGATTATTATGATTACTAAAACTCAAAAAGCTGAATTAGTAGCAAAATATGGAAAAAATCCAAAAGACACAGGTAACACTTTAGTTCAAGTGGCAATTTTAACTGCTGAAATTGAAGATTTAAAACCACATTTCAAAAATAATCCAAAAGACAAACATTCTCGTCGCGGATTCTTGGCTAAAATTAACCAACGTCGTGTTCTTTTACAACATTTAAAAGAAACTGATTTTGAAACTTACCAAAAAGCTTTAGCTGAATTAAACTTAAGAAAATAAGATGCAAAAAGAAAAGAGACTTTTGCCAAAGTCTCTTTTTTATAACTTTTTTTGAAAATAAAAAGCGCTTAGCGCTTTTACATTTTGTGTGGAGTTGAAATTTCGATTAATCTCATTCCGTTTTCAAGAGTAATATGTACTGCTTTTACTAAAGCTAATAAACTTGCTTCATTTTTGTGACCAATGATTTTGTCACTATTTGAATATCATGAGTTAAATTCTTTAGCTAATTTAATTAGATATTGAGTAAGTAAGTTTGTCATGTATTTGTCTGCTGATTTAAGAACAATTTCTGGAAATTCTAAAATTGTTGAAATTAATTTTTCGTCTTGTTCATTTTCAAATTTTTCAGCTTTTAAAGTTTCAAAGTCTAATGAAGATTTACTTAATAATGCATGTGCTCTAGCGTTGGCATATTGAACTAAAACTGCTGGATTGTCATTAGTTTTGCTTGTTGCAATATCAATATCAAAATCCAATTTTGAGTTATAAGTTCTATCTAAAAGAATAAATCTTGCACTGTCTTTTCCAACAAGATCAATTAATTCTCTTAAGAAGAATGATGTTCCTCTTCTCTTAGACATTTTGAATTCTGAACCATTTTTCATCAATCTTACAAGTTGCATACAAAGTACAATTAAGTTTTCTGGTTTATAACCTAAGTTTTTCATAGCAGTTTGCATTCTTTTAATGTAACCAGAGTGATCAGCACCTCATACGTTCATTATAATTGCATCTTCGCCTGTTCTCTCAAACTTAATGTTGTGATATGCAATATCTGGAGTAAAGTATGTATATGTTCCATCGCTTTTAATTAAAACACGGTCTTTATCATCACCATTGCTTGTAGTTTTTAATCAAGTTGCACCATCTTTTTCATATGTATTGTTAAGTTTTTTAATTGCTTCTTTAATTAAAATTGCATCATTATTGTAAAGTGATTTTTCACTGTATCAAATATCAAATCAAACTCCAAATTTTTTCAAGTCTTCATCAATAGCACTTAAAAAGAGTTCAACACCTTCTTTTTTAAATGTTTCTAAAATTTCACCCTCTAGTTTGACACCTTTATATTTATCACCATGTTTTTTAAACATTTCACCAGCTGCTCAAACAATATCTTCTCCTCTATATCCGCCTTCTGGTAATTCATAGTTAGCATCAAAGTTTTGTTGATATCTGGCAAAAAGTGATTCTGCTAAAAGATTAATTTGTACACCAGCATCATTAATGTAATATTCACGGGTCACATCCATTCCCGCAAATTCTAAAATGTTAGCAACTGTTGAACCAATTGCTGCATTTCTAGCATGCCCAACGTGTAAATAACCTGTTGGATTTGCTGAAACAAACTCAATGTTAATTTTGCCTTTTTTATTACCTTTTCCGTAATCCTTACCTTTTGCTAAAACATCGTTTAATCCTTCAACAAGAGATTCTTCAGTTAAGAAAAAGTTTAAAAACCCAGGGCCAGCAATTTCTACATTTTTTAAATGCAACGCTTTCATTTTTGGTTCAAGTGCTTTAACAATTGCTTCTGCTAATTCATGTGGATTTTGACCTTTATTTCCCATAGCCATGTTAGTTGTTAAATCAGCATAAGCCTTAGGTTCAATTAAAAAAGGTTCTCTTTCAATTTTTAACTCTTTTGCAATATGCTTTAATTCTTCTAATAATTTTTCTTTAATCGTAATTTTATTCATAATGTAAATATTATATTACATTTCATTATCATAAGGCTATAACTTAATACTAAATACTGAAAAACATGAATATTTTCCAAATAATCTAATAAATTTTGCTTTTTGTGTTGATATAATAAAAACACTAACTTAAGTGAGGTACCTATGAAAGAATTTAAAGCAATTATTATCGATCCTATTGGGTTACATGCTCGTTTGGCAAGTATTGTTTCTTCTGAAGCACTTAAATACAAAAGCGAAATTAAAATTACTTTACCAAAATTCAACAAAGAGGGTAATTTAAAATCAATTATGATTTTGCTAGCCATGAATATTCGTAAAAACGATGAAATCATTGTTAAAGCAACAGGAGAAGATGAAGAATTAGCTATTAAAGAATTAGAAAAGGTATTCAAAGAAGCTAACATCATTTAGTTTTGTAGAAAGGCAAAATTCTCAATGACTTTTGCTAGATATTTGTTTAAAAAAATAATATTTTCATTTTTGGCTTTTATCATAGCTTTTTTTCTTAGCTATGTTTTTTTCTTTGTAGTCTTTAACAATAATCAAAAAAGTATAATCGAAGGATTTTTTGAATTTACAAAAAATATTTTCTATGGGTTTGGAAAAATTAATAATTCAACTATTGCAACAGGTTTTGATAATTCCTTAAAATTATTTTGACAATATTATCAATATAGTTTCTTTTACATTATTATTACTTTGGTATTTAGTTACTTAATTGGTTTTTTTATTGGATTAATAATGGGTTATAAAAATGGTAAATTGAGTGATAATATTTTGTCTCTAATTGTTTTTGGTGCTGTTTCTATCCCAGTTTTCATCTTAGCGCCGCTCTTAATTTTAGTTGCTCAAAACAACGATTTACCTATTCTATTTATCAAAGCAAGTGAATATGGCATTAGTTGAATGATCTTATCAATGATAATTCCAATATTACTTCTTTCAATTCTTCCAATTAGTTTTATTGCTACCACAACTAAAAATACTATAATAAAGTCATTATTGGAACAGTATGTGTTACAAATGAAGGCAATTGGTTTAAGTGATTATCAAATTTTTAAAAAAGCTATCCTAAAAAACATTATTGCTGATTTTTTTGCCATATTTATACCTCTATTGCTTATAACAATTAGTTTCAGTTTTATTATTGAAAGAATTTTTCAAATTCCAGGCCAATCTCTATTGATTATTAATATGATTGAAATTAAAGAAATCAATGTTTTACTGACCTTTATTTTTTGAAAACTTTTTATTTTTCTTACTTTGGATTGACTAAATAATACTATTTACGATACTTTAAATAACTTAATTTCAACATCTATTACACAATCATTTTGAACTAAAAAAGTTGAATATTATTTTAAAAAGTTGATAGGGAGAAAAATCTATGAATAAAACTGCAAATAAAAACAAATTGTTTCATTTTAGCAATAAAAACAGTGTAAGCTTTTCTCCTTCTAACCCTGAAAATAGTTTTAAAAGATATTTAAAAAGATTTTTTAAGAAAAAATTAAATTGAGTCATTTTAACTTTGTTTATTATTTTTATATTATTTGTATACATAACAAGTTTAAGTTATAAATATTCTTCTTCACAACCAGTAAAAAATAACGAATTATTTCTTGATCTACCTAATTACTCATTAAATTTAATTTTTAAAAAATTTAATTTAGATGATCCTATATACAGAATAATCAAAAATAATAACGAAATTAATCCAAATATTATAATTAGTGAATCTTTTGTTTCGGATAAAGTCAATTTAACCTATAGACCTTATTTATTGTTAAAAACTATATATAATGAAAATTATGTTTTATTATTCGGGACTACTTCTTTAGGAATAAGCAGATTTAGCAATTTTATTAATTCAATGAGTAAAACTATTTTAATAATTTTGGGAATAATATTAATTCAATTGATAATCGGTGTTATTTTAGGCACTTACTTTGCATTTTATTCAAAATATGCACCAATTAAAATAAGTTATTTTTTGTTCAACACAATTAGTCTTGTACCTTTTATTGTCTTAAGTATAATTATCTTTAAATTCCTTGGATATAGCGATTCTAAATACGTTTTAGTAACTTCGCTATTAGGATTTATTAACTTTTTCTACAATGCTTATAATGAAACTAATATTATTAAAAATAAAGAGTATATAAATGCTTATAAATCAATAGGTTTAGGCAATCAAAGAATCATTTGAAAGATAATTATTCCAAGTATCTTTTTCTCAATTTTAAGTACTATTGGAGAAAACATTTCTTTAAATTTATTAATTTTAAGTTCATTAGCTTTTTTTAATATTCCAAGCATAGAAACATCATTAAATATTGGAAATGTATTTAGACAAATTATTGTAGATAAAAACAATGTTGAATATATTATTTTTGTAATTTTTAATATTTCTTTTTTTGTTTTCATTACAAAATTATTAAGTTTAAAAATTCATTTAGCATATAACGTGAAAGGTAGTAAATAAGCAAAATATGAAAAAAACATTATGAAAATATTTATCTTTTTCTTCTCTTTTACTACCTGTCATAGCAATTAGTTGCAATGTCAGAGAGGCAGTTGATAACACTACTTATATAAAAACTTTTAACCATGAAAATTTTGTGAAGAAAAATTTTCTTATTAATAGTGTAAAAAGAGTGGAAAATGATTATGAATCACTTCTCCATTCACCTTTAATTAAATGGAGTTTTAATGGCAAAGCTAGATATGATTCAATCAATAACCAATTCTATCAAGCCACTTCAAAATACTTAACATTCAATCTTGCTCAAAGATTAAAGCTTTATTTAAAAAATGACGTAATTTTGGAATTTAGTAATGATAGTGTTAACTCATCTACTAATTTCACAAATAGTAAAAGCGGAATAGAACAAGTTTTTAATTCAAATGATAACAATATTAATTCTCCTTTATTCTTTAATAGTTTAAAAGACGCATGAAAAGTAGAATTTGATTTAAGATTTGATCTTCCTTATGTTAATAATAAAGGTGAAAAAGTCAATTTGAATGTTAATGAAAATGATTACTGAACTTCTTTACAAAGTAAATGAGATGAAGTAAGATTATTATTTAATAATTATGGGTTAAAAGAACCAGAAAAAACTGACTTTAATCAATCAGTAAGTTTTGAATTAAGTGATAAAAATTCCAATGATTCAATTGAAAATTTTCTCCTAAATGAAATCCCTAATAATCTAATTTTTAATCCTTTACCTTCTAATTATGAAAACTTATTTAATGGCGAATATGGAAAAAAAGTAAATCAAGTTTATTTTACATCTCCATATGTTTTACATTCAAATGAATTTAATAAACAAATTTATCTTAAAAATTTAAATTTTGCATCTAAAAAATTTGTTGAAAACAATTTTAAATTAAATAAAATAGTTTTTAATTTTAACCCCGTTCCTTTAGATGAAACAACTTACCAATTGCAAGCTTTAGAAGGATTTAAACAAAATTTAATTTCTGAAGTTGACACGAGATATTTAAATTATTCTCAACTTAATGAGATAAATAATCTTCCTGCTCTTTTTAATGTAACTTTTGCAACAAATATTGATAGTAAAAGTAATCCTATGAAATATTTTTGAAATTTAGATTATTTAAAAAATTCTGATGATGAATTTACTAAAAAAATATTATTTGGAATAGAAAATTCTAATGAAGACAAAGATAATTACTTCAATATCAAAAGATTTCAATTTAGAAATATTTTAATCTCTTTAATCAACCCTTATTCTTTAATTAAATTGCTAGACAAAACACAATATTGAAATAGTTTATTTCCACAAGCAACTAAATTGGACGGAAATGATGTAGATAATTACAGAGATAAAGTTTTATTTAATTACTTAGATGAAATAAATGAAATTTGAACTTTATTTTTGACCAAAGATTCTTTAAATAAAGTGAATTCATATCAATTTAAAGAAAATTATGAAGCTAATATTTTAGATTTAAAAGAGAGTTTAAAAACAAAAAATTTTGAGACATTAAAAAAAGAATTTATTGAATTACTTAATTATTTTTATGAGTTATATCAATTGAATTCAACATTGAAGTTAAATATTGATATTCCTATATTTAGCAACGAAAATACTAAAGAAAAAAATTTATATAATGAAATAGCGAAAATTATTAATTCAATAGATAGTAGATTAAATGTTTCTTTCTTTTTTGCTGACAAAAACGATAAAACAAACATTTTCAAATATTCTACTTTTATCTTCGATAATTCAAATTTTAGTTCAATATTAACAAATTTTTTATTTAATAATAATGATTTAACTCTTTTAAACAACTTGATTCTATTTAGAAAAAATATTAATGTCTTTAAAAGTATAAATTCTTTAGAATCGGCAAGCAAAAACTTAAATTACATATTTGATATTTTAGATAAATATTTTGATTCTTCTTTTTGAAATCAAATTTTTACAAATAACATATTAAATGACTATTTAAATTCACACAAACTTGATTTAAATGAATTAAGAAAAAAAATAATTTCAGATTTACAAACTTGAAGTGTTAGACAGCAACTTGACTTCATTAATGCATTTGACTATTTTATAGATTCTTTTGTCACCAATGAATCTTATGTCCAAACTAACATTTATAATAGAGAAATTATTCAAATTCATTTTGAAAAACCTTTAAATGATTTAGGCTATACTCAATATGAAGATATCGACGTAATTAGTTAATTTAAAAGCAGACAATTAAGTCTGCTTTTAAATTAAACATTTTAGTTTTCTACTGTTGGTAAATCAAATATTTTAATTGAGAATTTGTTTTCTTCTTTAATAGTTAATTTATTTGATGGTGATTGATTTTCTTCTAATAATGAAAATTCTGCATAAACACCATCTTCTTTTTTAACAAGTTCAAAACCTTTACGGGTATTTTTTCCAGTTGGATCAATAAAGTACATGTTTTCTATGTCTGCACCATTTGTAATAGCACCAACAGGATGACTTATTTCTAAGTTCATTTCTTTTTTATTAATGTCACCACCTATTTCTTTTGCAATTACTGTGTTATTTTTTAGAGCTACAAGTAATCTTGTTTTATTAGTTGCATTAAAGAAGCTAAAAATTCTATTTTTCGCATTTTCTCCGCCTGTCACATTAAATGCTGGAGTTGTTGAATTCTCATCAACTGCTTTTTTAACTTGTGGAGCTTTAAGTGTTGAAAATCCAGTTAAACTAAATTCTTTAGTATGAGTTTGTGATTCATCTTCTTTACTTGTTAAAGTAACTGTAACTGTTAAATTTCCACCGTCGGCTGGTGTTTTGGTTGTAATTGCTAAATTAACTTTATCTTTATCTGCATGGTCTAAAGTTAGAGTTAATTGTTCATCAGTTACTTGATCTGCTCTTAAGTAAGTTTTATTTGCTTCAGCTGCCAAGTTAAGAGTTAAGCCTTCAGCAATTGCTGCTAAATCAAGACCTTGTTGTTTAAATCCTGTCAATTCATATTCTTTATTAAAAGTTTGATCATCTTTAGTAAGGGTTACAACTAAAGTTAAAGTACCTTGAGTATTATTTGCTGTTCCTGCTTTAACTGTTTTAGTAACAGTGATACCTTCTGTTGATAAATCAACAGTTTCTTCACCTCTTTTAAGCATGAAGTTATTTACTTCAACTGCTGAAGGCAAAGTTTCAGCCTTGTTTTCATAATCAACTGTTACACCTTCTAATTTTTCACTTAAATTAGTGGTTTTGAAGCCTGTAATTTCAACATTAATTTCACTTGATGAAATTGTGGTGTTTGTTGAATCTGTTTGAGTTAATTTGTATGTTAATGATAATGTACCGGTTGTTTCATTTTTACTACTACTTACTAGTGCATAAGTAAGTCCTGAGTCAACTTCGCCTTTAGTTACATTGTCTGCACTTGCATCAGCAATTGGTGTAGTTTCTTTGTTTTCATAACCAAAAGTATCTTTTAAAGCTTGTGCTTTTGCTTCCAGTTCTTCTTGTGTAAGTACAGTGAAAGCAACTGGAGTTGTTGTTGTGTATTTGTTGTCAATTCTAATATTGGCTGGTTTTCTATCGTATTTACCTAATTTAAATTTAATTGAGTAATTTCCTTCTTCATCTTTAACTAAAATTACTTTTCCTCTTTCATCTGAATTTGTAGTTGAGTTAAGAGCAAATGTTGTTAAAGCGCTTCTTGAAAGTTTTACTTTATCTTCTTCACTTAATTCAAATAATTTAACTCTTGGCGCATCTGGCTCATCTTTATTATATGGTTTGTCATAAATGCCAACTTCCACATAATCATAGTCAAGTAAAGCACCATCACTTAAAGTACTTAAATATGCTTTAGCAGCTGCACTTTGAACAAGCATAAATTTCTTAACTGTTTCAAGTTTAGTAACAATAAATTCATAACTTGATTTTAAAGTTGTTAATTCTTTAACAACAAATTCACTTGATGTTAAATCATCTTTTTGAAGTTTAAATTGAACTTTTTTGTATCCGTTGTCAATTTCATCTATAGCTTGATCTTTGTTGTTTTCTAAAGTGTACATAAAAGCTTTATCAACTACTGTATATCCTTCAGGAGCAGTAATGGTTACTTTATCAAGTAATAATTCATCTGCTCTTAATTGATCTGTAGCAGTTTCGTATGTTACAACTGTAGCTTCTTCTGCATTTTTTAAATCTCTTTGTGCATTAGTTAAAAGATTAGCAAAATTAACTGTGTATTCAGCACTTTCAGCTGTTTCAACTAAAACATCTTTTAACTTATAAGTCACATTTACAGATGAATCTTCTAATTTTTCTGCTCTTAGAATTTCAACACTAACATAGTCAGTTAATGAATTATTTACAACTGTTTTTTCTTGCGGAGCAGCTGTTAATTCTTCAATTGTTGGTTTTTCTTCTGGTAAAGTAACTGTTACATTTGCCGCTTTAATTTCATCAAATTCTTCGCTTGTAAGAGCTTTTGAAGCTGGAACAACTTCTGCTTCATATTCAGTTGAAATATTTTCTGGATTTGAATATTTTTGAGTTAATTTATATTTAAATTTGAATTTTTTAGTTGATGAATCATGTGTAAATGAATCATCAACATACGCTAATGTAACTGATTCATCAACATTAGCTGCTGTTACTACATCTTTGCCATCCCGATAAAGCTCATAAGCGTTTGCTTCTGATGAAAAAGTTACTTTTGCAGCTAAAGCAGCAAATTCTTCTGCTCCTAAAGCACCTTTTTCAAAGGTTAATTCATATGATTTAGTTTGATCTTCAAAAAGTTTGTCAACTAATTTAAGAGTTGCACCATAATGTGTTTGACTAACTTCTTTAAAGTCGCTATAAGTAATTGTTACATACTTACTTACTTCTTCTAATTTTGAAGCACTTAAAGCACCTTCTCCTAATTCAATAAAATCATGTGCAGTGATTTTATTTGATTTCAACATAACATTTAAATCAGATTTTAGAGAATCTAATTCACTTTCACTTAATTTTAAATTGTCCAAAACAAGATTCTTGCCATCTTTTGAAATTGTTCCAGTTGCCTTATCTTTAACTTTGGCTTTAATTGCTACTTGACGATAGTTTTGTGCTTTTGCTTCTTCAATTACTAATTCATATTTAGTTGAATCTAAATTACTTCCATAACTACCATTGGCAACAACTTCTGCATTTGTTGCATTTGGTGTAGTTGTAGTTAAGGCTAAATTAGCAACCTGCTGATTTAATTCCACCTCAAGTTTATTTTTACTATCATCCACATCATTAGTACATGATGCAGCCACGAATGGTAAAACCGCCGTTACTGAAAGAGATGATAATAAAAGAGTTAGTTTTTTCGATTTCATTTTTCCCCTATTAAATTCGTAAATTAAATTATTAATTAGATATTTACGTGCCTTAATAATATGAAAAAAATATGAAAAAAATTATTTTTATAACTTAATTAAAAATATTTTTGTGAAAAAAAACGCATTTTTTACACATTTGAAAATATTTTTATTTTTATTTAAATTTAATATAAAATATTTAACTAGTAATTAAGCTTAAGAATTTTTTCTTCTTTGTTACAATTTAATTACTTTTATAAGTGGGTGATACCCAAAGAAATTTTTAAGTTTTAGCATATGGACAGGATGTGGATGGAAGGCCACACTTTGGTTGGTTTTAGCGCTAAAACAAATTATTCAATTGAAAGGATTAACATGGCAAAATTAGATTTTAATCGTAGTAAAGAACACGTTAATATCGGTACAATTGGTCACGTTGACCACGGTAAAACTACTTTAACCGCTGCTATTGCTACAGTATTAGCCAAAAAAGGTTTAGCTGAAGCTCGTGACTATGCATCTATCGATAATGCACCAGAAGAAAAAGCACGTGGTATTACAATTAACACATCACACATCGAATATGAAACAGAAGCACGTCACTATGCTCACGTTGACTGTCCTGGTCACGCTGACTACATCAAAAACATGATTACCGGTGCTGCTCAAATGGACGGAGCTATCTTAGTTGTTGCTGCAACAGATGGTCCTATGCCTCAAACACGTGAACACATTCTTCTTTCTAAACAAGTTGGTGTTCCTCGTATGGTTGTTTTCTTAAACAAATGCGACATGCTTAAAAGTGCAGATGACGAAGAAATGCTTGAATTAGTTGAAATGGAAATTCGTGACTTATTAAGCAAATACGGTTTTGATGGTGACAACACACCTATTATTCGTGGATCAGCTAAAGAAGCTTTAGAAGGTAAAGCTGAATACGAAGACAAAATTATGGAATTAATGAATGCTGTTGACACATACATTGAAACTCCAGTTAAAGAATTCGATAAACCATTCTTAATGGCTGTTGAAGACGTTTTCACAATTACAGGTCGTGGTACAGTTGCTACAGGACGTGTTGAACGTGGAAAATTATCTCTTAACGAAGAAGTTGAAATCGTTGGTTTAAAACCTACTAAAAAAACTGTTGTTACAGGTATGGAAATGTTCCGTAAAAACCTTAAAGAAGTTCAAGCTGGTGACAATGCTGGTTTATTACTTCGTGGTGTTGAAAAATCACAAATCGAACGTGGACAAGTTCTTGCTAAACCAGGTTCAATCATTCCTCACACAGAATTCAAAGCTGCAATTTATGTTTTAACTAAAGAAGAAGGTGGACGTCACACTCCATTCTTTAAAAACTACAAACCTCAATTCTACTTCCGTACCACAGACGTTACCGGTGGAGTTGAATTTGAAGCTGGACGTGAAATGGTTACACCAGGAGAAAACGTTGACTTAACAGTTAAATTAATTGCTCCTATCGCGGTTGAAGAAGGAACTAAATTCTCTATTCGTGAAGGTGGACACACCGTTGGTTATGGAAACGTAACACAAATTATTAAATAATAATTACTTTTGAAAAAACAAGGCATTGGGCTTTGTTTTTTTTCTTTATAAAGTTTTTTTCGCATATTAATAGTTTTATATTTTTGTCAATTTAAAAAGACAAAAGGTATAATAGAAAAGTCTATATAAAAGGATATTATGGAAAAAATTTTTATAACTAAAAATTTGAATGAATTAGAAAATGTAGTTAATTATATTTTGACTAATTTAACTGTTTCAAAGATGATTTTGTTAAATGGAGAATTAGGAAGTGGTAAGACTGCATTGGTCAAAGTTTTAGCTAAGTTAATAGGAATTAAGGATACAATTGTTTCTCCCACATTTAATTACATGAAAATTTATGAGGGTCTTGTACATATTGACGCCTATAACTTAACTGAAGATTTGAGCGAATTTGAGGATTACTTTGATGACAATATTGTTGCAATCGAGTGACCTGAAAAAATTAAAATTTATAATAACAATTATTTAAATGTTTTTGTATCGGTTAATTCAAAAGATGAACATATCTATAAAATAGTTAAATATGAAAAGGATGCTTAGTATGAAATTGTATTTAGACACTGCGAATGATGATTTTTCTCTTGCAATATTTGACAATAATTTTAAAAAAATAGATAGTTCAATTTATGAAAATTATCAAAAAAAAGTAAATTTAACTGTTCAAGAAATTGAAAAAATCTTAAATAAAAATCAAATTGATATTTCAGAAATTAATGAATATTATTTAAATATTGGACCAGGATCATTTACAGGTAGTAGAGTTGGTTTAGTATATTTAAGAACTATTGCTGAGATTCAAAAAAAACCTATTTTTACAATAAGTACTATGCAATTGCTACAAAAACAAAATCCCAATGTAGAAACTTTTTATATAAGTGCTGCAGGAAATAAATTTTATGAATACAAAAGAAGTGATAATTTTGACGAAAATAAAATTAATTTAGTTTTAAATGAAAAAAATGATTGCGTGTGTTTAAAAGTAAAACATGATTTATTTTTTAATAATTTTGTTGACTATTTACCACTATTTAAAAAGTATAATTATAATGAATTAATAAACATTAAACCTTTATATGTGAAAATGCCACAAATAGGTAATAAAAAATAGGAGTTAAAATGAAAAAATTTAAACTTTATGGGCTTCTAGGTGCCACAGCACTGCCTGTTTCGTTTGTTGCTGTTTCATGTTCCCAGCCAACTGATGAAGAAAAGAAAAATTATGTTATCGAATTTGCTAAAAAAGTAGAAGCTCAAACAGAAAGCTTAATTAATGAAGATTCAAAAGATGAAGGTGTTATTTCTTCCATACCACTTGGTGAAATTTTGAAATTTGAAGATATTGCCAATTTAACTTATTCAGAAATGAATAAAAAATATCAAGAAGCATATGAAAAATTCCAAAGCGCAAAAGCGCTACTTGCACTTCAAATTACTACAGTAAAAACATTTTTAGATAATAACACATTTCCTCAATTATCTCTTTTAAAACCAACATTAGAAAAGCCATTAAATTTATTGGACAAAATTCTAAATAAAAATATTCTAACTAACGATTTATATCAATCAATTGAAAACTTAGAAAATAATGGAATTTTTGACATTTTAAAAGATGCTGCAAATATTAAAAAAACAATAGAGGAAATAACAAAAGCTACTGGATCTGGTGGATTCGCTTTTGGACAATAAACATATTTATAGTGCTTTTAGTCAATTACATTTCAGAATTGAATAAAAAAATATTTTTTTATGTATGTGTAAAAAAACAATTTTTTTACACATTTTTTTATATTTTTTCATTTCAAAAATTAATATTTTAAATGAAAAAGAATATTATTAAATAGATTACTTAAAAAAATTAAAAATAAATTATTAAAATATAGAATAGTAAAAAAAATATGAAATTTAATTTAAATTAAAAATTAATGGAAAGAGATTAAAAAATAATGAAAAAGTTTAGATTTTATAGTTTATTAAGTGCAACTACTATTCCAACCGTTTTTGTTGCAGTATCATGTAGCGAAAGCAAAACAGATCAAGAAAAAAAGGATTATATAGATCAATTTAATAAAAAATTGGGCGATTATAGTCATTATGCTAATATTCCTAATATAAATCCTGAATATTTAAATAAAATTCAAACAAAATGAAAAGAACAATTCAAGCAAACATACTCGGAATTTAACAAAGATTGAAAAAAAACTGCGGCTTGATACAAAGCTAAATTTGCTTTTATCAAATCACAAGCAAAAAGTTTTGATTTTGAACAATACTTAAAAAATTTTCTAAATGATTTAAAAAAAGATGAAAAAACGCCTCCTTCTTTAATTTCAGCAGTTGAAAAAATTATTCCTTTTACTCCAAAATTTTTAGAATCTTTTGAAGTTAGTGATGATGCTTACACCTCATTTAAAAATTTCGAAAAACTAGGTGTTTTAAATTGAAATTTTACACAAGAAGAAAAAACTGAATTGCTTAAAATGATTTTTAATAATGTTGAAGAACTATCCCCAGGATTATTAGTAGAACTTGGCATTCTTAAAGAAAACAAAGATGACAAAGAAAAATCACCTGAAGAAGAAAATACAGAAAATAATCCAAAAACTGATAATGAAGAATCTTCAACTCCAACAAATAGTTCAAATGAAAATTCAAACACAAACGAAACTTCACCAACTGCATAACTTAAAATAACAAAAAAAACAAGAGATTTAATTCTTTTGTTTTTTTGTTATTTTTTTAGAAAATCAATTGATAAATTTAACACTAGTTGATAAATTAATAAAAAAATAAAGCACATTGTGCTTTATCTTTGTGATTTATCATAAGGTATACCCGCTGCTGCTGGGGCATTAGATCTTTTAGACATAAATATTACGACAACAAGAGTTAACAAGTAAGGGAAGATCAAGAGAACATCACTTGCTTTTTTAAGACTATTAATATAAGGAGTTGAGTAAGAGAAACCTAAGAAAATTGAGAAAATAATAGAAGCAAGTGCGATGATTAGAATATTTCATTGTCCTACAATCATAATTGCTAAAGCAACATATCCTAAACCAGCTACATCCCCGTTGAATAAGAAAGTTTGATTATTCGTTGCTTGGGCAAAGAAAGTTCCTGCTAAAGAAGCTAAAATGCCTGAAATAATAACTCCTTGTCATTTATATTTAGTTACATTTACTCCGGCTACATCGGCAGCTTGTGGATTTTCACCAATACTTCTAAATCTTAAACCTCATTTAGTTTTATAAAGTGCTAGATATCCTAAAACTATAACTAAGATAGTTAGAACAATTTGTAAAGAAATTACTTCAAAACTATATGAAAGTGTTTGACCAGAAGATGTTGAGGTAACTGTTGGAGAGAAAGCTAAATTCTGAAATGAATTGTTTAATTTTTTTGCATCTCCAAAAGTTCCCATGAAAACTAAAGCAATACCTGTTGCTAATAAGTTAAAGGCAAAACCTGAAATTGTCTGTGAACTTTTTAGTTTAATAGTTGCATAACCAAATAGTAATGAAGTTACTGCACCAAAAAGTAAACCAATTACCGTAGCAACTAATGAAAGAGCGATATTTGCTCCAGCACCTAATTGTGCTTTGTTTGCAGCATGAGAAATTAAAAGATAACCTAAAGCTCCAAAAATCATCATTCCGTTAATAGAAATATTCACAATTCCCACTTTTTCGGTAAACATTCCCGCAATTGCACCTACAGAAAGAATACAAAAGAAGAGAATAGCAAAATTATAAGTTGAGGCAAATGCTAGCATATTACTACTCCTTTACTTTCTGCTTTTGAACTTAAAAGTTCTATAAAATAATGTTTTTTGATAAATTGATAATTTTCGTGTGCTCTTGTTTTAAATTCTTTTTTAACATCTACTAAATCTGCTTTATATTGCATTTTAATATTTTTTCTATTATCCGCATTTAATGCTTGTAATTTAACAAAATGATCTTTTTTAATATTAGAAATGTTTCCAAAAATATTAAGAATTTCACTGTTATTTGAAACTTTTTGAGCTTTATTTGATTCTTCTAAGAATTTATTTTGCATTTGTTTAAATTCTTTGTTTAGTTTTTTAATTTCATCTTTTTTAGAAATTTCACTAAATCTAAATTGTGAATCATCATAGGTTAAAGTTAGTGATTCTAAAGTTTTAATTTCATTAACATAGACTGATTCAAAAACTTTTGATTCAACTTCTTTGTAATTTTTAAGAAGTGCTTGGTATGTTTTTTTATTTTTTTCTTTTTTAATTTTTAAATCATTTAATGTCTGATTTAAGCTTGTATCTTTTTTATAAGTTTTAGAAATTCTTCTTAAAACTAATGTTTCAAAGAATAAATCTGCTTTGTGTTTTTGAATTGTTTCAATGGCTTGAATATTTCTATCTAATAAAGTAATTCTCTTGTTTAATTTTTCTATTTTATAGTAGTATTCATCTTTTAACTTATGATAACTACTCAAAGTTTGTTCTTTGTTAACTAATGCCGAATTTTGGTTTAATTTTTCTTTTTTCAAAGCATATTGTTTAATAGCATTTAAGTATTTTCTTTTTAAGAAATATCTCTTTAGATGTAATCAATAAACTCTTGATGAAAAGTTTAAAGAAGTTTTAAATAAGAAACCAAATGGTTTAAATTCCATAAACAATTGCGCAATTGCTGCTAAATAAAGAATAATTGAAGTAATAACTTGCATTTCATCCGCAGTAATGTATAAAGGATAACCTTGCAATGCTGGTTGTACTTTATAAAGTAATGCGTAGAATATAGCGGTAAAAATAACTCCAATTGATGAATTAAGTGCTAGTAAAGAAATAGCAATTGAAACGAAACCAAGTGCTAGTGGTGAACTTGTGTCAGTAATCTTGATATTCTGATTAAAGAAGTAGTAGAAGAAACCTGCTACTCCGGCAAAAGCTCCAGAAATAATCATTACATAAACAACTGACATTTTTTCATTAACACCAATGTATTGACCATTAGTTTTTGAAAGTCCCAACATTTTAAGTTTATAACCAATGGTTGTTGATTTATACATAAAGAAAAGACCAATGGCTAGAACTAGAAAAATGACTGTGAAAATAATTCCAAAAATGTATTGAGTATCATTAAAGGTATTCGCGCCTTGACTATTTACAATAGTGAAAACTCCAGTTTCTGTTCCATAACCAAATTTACTGTCAAGAAAAGTTTTTACTTTTTCTTGACTAAAGAAAAGATTATTATTAGTGCTAAAAATAACTCTATTCAATTTTGCAACAACTCAGTTTAACATAATTGTTGAAATAACTTCATGCACGTTTAAATAGGCTTTTAATATACCAGCAATTCCGGCTAAAAATGCTCCAGCAAGAATAGAAATAAGTAATGAAAGAATTAAATATCCAACTGTAATATTTTTAATTCCCAGTGCAATAAACATTGAGAAAACAATAGTTGAGGCAAACATCATCTGCCCACTTATCCCAATGTTAAATAACCCTGATTTAAAACCTATAGCAGAAGAAACTCCGGCAAAACCAAAGATAATGAAGAAGGTTAAAAAGGCAGCTATATCTCTTTTACCTTGGAAGGTTTCTCCAAATTTTGAAAAGAGTAAAAATGGATTTTCGCTTTTCATAATTGCGATGAAAATCAAAGCAATTAAAACTCCGAAAATCAATGCTCAAACTGATGACATGGTTTTCCTAAAAGCGCTTTTATTTCTGTCTAAACGAATAAATTCGCTTAATTTTTGTGATCAAGCATTGTATTTATCTTTTGCAGAGTGTCATGCATTTTTAGTTTTGTCCATTCTCTCCTCCTTTCTTATTAGCCATATAACTTCCTATTTCTTGTCTTGTTATTTGTCTTGCATCTTTAAGTGCAACAATTTGACCTTCGTTTAAAACTGCAATTGTGTCAGCTAAAGCTAAAACTTCATCAAGTTCATATGAAATTAATAGAATTGCTTTTCCTTCTCTTTTTTCCTTTAAGATTTCATCATGAATAGTATTAATTGCTTTAACATCCAACCCACGAGTTGGTTGCATAACAATGATTAAATCATGAGGCGCTTCAATTTCACGACCAACAATAAATTTTTGTTGATTTCCTCCTGAAAGAGAACGCGAAGTTGCGTTTCCATTTAAACTTCCACGCACATCATATTTTTCAATAATACTTTTAGTGTGAGCGTTAATATTTTTGTTTCTAAAAATGCTAAGTTTCACAAATTTGTTATCTCATAATCTTCTTAAAACTGAATTCTCACGAATTGTGTAGTCCAATACTAAACCATGCGCATGTCTGTCAGTTGGAATATATGAAATATTTTGTTTTGATCTCTTTTTCACGCTAAATTTAGTAATATCGTGAAAAATTTGAGCATCATAATTTTTGCTTTGTGACTTATGTTCTAAAGAAGTCAAATATTTTTGAGCTTTAGAAGGATTTTTAGATTGCAATTTTTCCAATTTAGCTTTTTCAAAGGCTAATTGTGCACCAGATTTTCTAAGAAAAATTGTTCCTTCGCTAGGCGTTGCCATACCTGAAACAATTTGTTCAATTTCTCTCTGACCATTACCTTCAACTCCGGCAATAGCTAAAATTTCACCTTTGTGAATTTTTAGAGATAAATTGTTAAGATTTTTTTGTAATTTTTTGGTACTAATGTTTCTTAATTCTAAAACTACATCTTTTCTTTCACAACTAGCTGTATTTTTAGTTGCAACAACATTAGTTCCCACCATTGCCTCAACAATTTGAGACATTGGAGTTTTTTTCACATCATAGGTGCCAATTGACTTACCGTGACGCAAAACGGTAGCATAATCAGCAACTTGTTCAATCTCATTTAATTTATGAGAAATGAAGATAATGGTTTTACCAGCTTCTTTAAATTTCAAAAATGATTTTAATAATCCTTGAATTTCCTCATCGGTTAAAACTGCGGTTGGCTCATCAAAAACCAAAATATCATTATCTCTATAAAGCATTTTCATAATCTCAACTTTTTGTTGAGTTGAAACTGTTGCATTCCCACTTTTTTGTTTTAAATCAAAGTGTAAATTGTATGCATCTTGTAATGCTTTAATTTTTAATTCTGCTGTTTTATTGTCAATAAAGTGATTTTTAGTTCACTCACTTCCTAAAACAATATTGTTTAAATTAGAATAAACTTTTACTAATTTAAAGTGTTGATGCACCATTCCTATTCCATAGTTAGCTGCATCATTAGGACTTTTAAAAAACACCTTTTTATCGTTAACTAATATTTCTCCTGAGGTTGGTTCATAAAGACCAAAGAGAATACTCATTAGAGTACTTTTCCCCGCTCCATTTTCTCCAATTAGAGCGTGAATAGTCCCTTTTTGAATATTAAAGCTAACGTTATCGTTAGCTTTAATTCCTGGGAATTCTTTGGTTATATTTCTAAATTCAATTGCGTTTTGAATTTGAGTCATATTCACCAATTAAATTATTAGTTTGATGATTCAGGAGATGCAGGTGAAGAAGGTGATGAAGTTGATTCTGGAGAAGCTGTTGTTGAAGATTCTGCTGGTGCAGATGATGTTTCTTCACTAGTGTTTGTAGTTGTTGCTTCACTTGCAGGTGGATTTTGTGTTGAAGTTTCTGCTCCACTTTCTGTACCTGTTGTAGTTGTTGTTTCAGAAGATGAAGAAGTTCCTGTTGCACCAGTTGTTGATTCTGTTCCAGTAGTTTTATCTGTTGATTCTGTTGTTTCTTTATCACCTGTTTGAGCAGCTGTTTCAACTTCTTTTTCTTTTTCTTCTGAAGAAGTTGAACCTGATGTTGTTCCTGTGGCAGGCACTGTTACTGGGGTTGTTTCTACATTAGGTTTTTTCGCTTCATTAACTGCCGCTGATAATTGAGTTAATCTATCTTGATTACTTTCAACATCATTTGTATCTGATGGTTTAACTTTTTTACCAACTAATCATGCTTTTTCTTCAGTTGTTAATGCATGGAATGCTTCAAAAGCTTTTGCAATAGCAGCGTTTGCTTTTTCTTTATCTGCTACTTTTGAAGGTGCAAGTCCAACTCATTTAGCATCAATACCTTTTTTAATTACTGCATTAGCTTTTCCATCTTCATAATTACCTAAGAATGATGATTCGCCTTTAACCAAAGCTGCAACTGTTTCATAAACAGCTTGAGCAATTTGTTTGGTAATTGATGTAAAGTATTTAGATGAATTTTTAGTATCTACTATTGATTGATCCACATCAACACCAATAACAAGTTTAGTATTTTGTTGATCTGCTACTCATGTAGTTCACGGACCAGCAACAGGTAATAATACGTTGGCTCCTAAATTAATAACTTTGTTTACTTCCGCTTGTTTTGTTGAATCTGTTGTATCAAATACTGAACCTAAGTAAACGTTACCATCCACTATGTATTTTGTTTGAATTGTATTATTTGAATCAGCTTGTGAATTATATTTGTAAAGTCCTTTGTAGAAACCTTCATTAAAGTCAGTAACTCCATTGAAGGTTCCTCCACCAAAAGTACCCGCTGTTCTTTCTGACGCAGGTTTGTCTTTTAAGTATTCTCCAACTGCATAACCAGCTAAGAAACCAGCTTCTTTAGTTTCGAATAATAATGAAATTCCACTACCAGCAGGGATATTTGATGGAATAACAAAATCTAAACCAATAAATTTGATACCTTTAGAATCTACAAGTTGTTTATTATCTTCGTAGAATTTACCAAGAACACTTTCATGATGGAATCCTGGTAAAACTAAAATTTTTGCGCCAGAGTTAATAGCAGCTATATATTGATCTGTAAAGTTGTTATCTTTAACTTCATAGACATCATATTTATCTAAGCTAAGACCAGATTGTTCTCCATAACGAATAATCCCTTCTCAACCTGACTGGTTAAATGATTTATCAAATAAATCCCCCCCGTCAGTAATAAGAGCAACTCTAGGAGCACTAGCAGCTTCTTCTTTTGTTAATTGTAAATTCTCATTCAATTCCACTTTAGCAACCAATGGATTTGGTTTTCTCTTGTGTTCATTTGTTGAACATGCAACAGTGAAAGCTATAAAAGGAAGAGTTGAAGCTGAAGATGCAGCTAAAATTAAACTCTTTTTAAATTTCTTTGACATTTTTTCTCCTCAAAATAATCTTAAATTATGCATTTGTCTTGCATATTTACATTTTAAATTATTTTTTAACTTAAAAATAAAAATACTTGTATGTAAAAGAAAAATGTGAAAATTTTCACATTTGCTGCTTAAATCTTAAAAAAGATTAAAGAAAAAAATAAAAAAGAAGTTATGAATTTTAGTCATAACTTATAAATTTTTAAAAGATTAAATTATTTTTCAAAAATTTGTGTAATTCCTTTTTTCATTTCTTCTTTTTGCTTTTCTCCATAATAATGTTCAACTAATTTAACTATTTTATAGTCATTTATGGAATTTTTATTAATAAATAAGAAGAAATTAGTTTCTCTAATTAATATTTCCTTATTATCATCAATTTCAAATGTTGATTTAATGTAATCTATTTGTTGTGTTTGATCTTTTTTTTCATGTTAAAGAAAGAAAACTATTTGGATTAGATCTTTGATCAATATATTGAAAATGCAAAATATCATATTTATTAAAATCGACATTTTTCTTAATTCATTAAAATCATTGAATCACTTTTCTATATCTTCTTTATTTGTATTTTTGTATGATTCTGATTTTTTAATTAAATAAGTTAATACATCATTTTGTGTCTTAAATATATTGATTTCTTTTTTTGATTCTCCATTTTTTCTATAATCATCATAATCTACTTCATAACTAGGAGAATAAATGACTTTTTTGAATAATCAGTAGTTAATTTATTAATTTCAGAAATAACATTTGGATTAATTGGAGTATTTTACTCATATACAATTTCATCTTTTTAGTATTTGTTTTATCATTTTTATCAATTTGACATGAATGAGATAGTGCAATTGGAGTAAAAATTATTGACGTTGAAAAAAGTAAGTATATTCTTTATTCATTTTTTTCTTTTTTAAAGCAAAAAAAGTAAAAAATCAAAATATGATCTTTTACTTTTGAAACAATTTAATTCTTTTTGATTTCATATTTGAATTATAAAAAATCTATAGTTTTAATTTTTTTATTTGTTCATTTTATAAAAAAATGTGAAAATTTTCACATTTCAAATTATTCTTCATCTTCTTCGTTATGAATGTCTTCAAGAATTTCTTCTTTTGAACCAAAAATGTCACTTTTGACTTGTTTTAATAGCTTCAATGTTGCTTCACTCTCGCTATCTACATTTGAAGTTTTATTAAACTTAATTGGATAATTTTCTAAAGCCTCTTCATTTTCATCATCCGAAAATAAAATGGTTGGAACAATAACTGGTCTTCTTCTTTTTTCTTTATAGAATAAGTTTTCCAATCTCTCAGAAATTAATTGTTTTAATTCAACCACATTTCAATTAGGGGTATTTTTGATATAAAAAAGTGCTGCCCCATGTGCAATTCTTTTTGCTTCTTCAACTAATTCAAGGGAATTTTTGACAAAAAAACTTCCTCTACTTATCAATGAAGCACGTCCATTAATTGTATTTTTTGTTCTATCAATTGATAAAATAACACTAACAAAACCTGATTCAGCTAATCTTGTTCTTTCTTTAACAATTGTTGCATTGATGCCAAGTACATTATTACCATCTATATAAATAGGTCCAAAATGAATTTTTTCATCTGTTTCATAGATCTTTTCGTTTTCCATGTTGTAAACTCTACCTAGTTCTGGAATAATGATATTTTCCGCTTTAACACCGTTTCTAACTGCACTTTCACCATGTACCATACACATACGATATTCTCCATGATATGGTAAAAAGAATTTTGGTTTTGTTAATTGGAAAATTTTATCGTGTTCATGCTTATATGCATGACCAGAAGTATGCAAGTAACCATCAACACCATTTTCTTTAATAATTGCACCTAATTTAGCCAAACGATTAACTAAAAGTTCAATTACCATTCTATTACCTGGAATAGGTGAAGAAGAGAAGATAATCATATCACCTTTTTCAATTTTTACAGTTTGGTGTTTACCATAACTCATTCTTGATAAAGCTGCTAATTGTTCGCCTTGACTTCCAGTTGTTAAAATTACTAAATCTTTACTTGGTACAGAAGAAAGTTCTTTTTTATCAATAAAAATATCATTAGGAACGTTTATATATCCTAATTTACGACCAATTTTTACTCCTTGCACCATTGAACGACCAAAAGTTATAACTCTTTTTTTCAATTTAGCAGCAAGTTCAATAATAGATTTAACTCTAGTTAAATTTGACGCAAAAGCCGTAATGATAGTCTTTTTAGTCGCTTGACGCATGTATTTTTCAATGTCAGTTAAAATGTCATTTTCACTTGGTGAGTGAAAAGGACGCATTGCATTTGTTGAATCACTTAAAAGTACTGTTAAACCTTCTTTTCCAATTTTGTCTAATTTAGCAAAATCAGTATAGTGTTCACCAATTGGATTGTAATCAAATCTAAAGTCACCTGTACACATTAATGATCCATTTGGAGTCGTAACTCTAATACCAAAGGCATCAGGGATAGAGTGTTGTGCTGATCAAAAATCTACTTTACAATTTCCGAAAGTATGAACTGCTTCTTTTTCAATTTCAATAAATTCGATTTTTTGAGTAATGCGATTTTCATCAAATTTCAATTTGAAATATTGAATTGCAATTCTTGGAGCAAAGATTTTTTTAATATGAACTTGTCTTAATAAGTGTACAACTCCACCAATATGATCTTCGTGTCCGTGGGTAATGAATAATCCTTCAATATTTTTCTCTTTAGACTTTAAATAAGAATAATCAGGAATAATTCCTTTTATTCCTGTTGTTGCAATGTCAGCAAACTTAATTCCTGCATCAATTATAAAAATATGATTTTCATGTTCAACTAATAAAGTTGATTTTCCAATTTCTTGAACACCACCAATAGGAATTAAACGTGTTGGATTCATAAATCTCCTCTCGAATATTTAACATTATTAATTAGTAAATAGTTGTTGCGAAACATAAACTTATTTAATTATTTTAATAAAAATATAATGTAACTATAAAAATAATTATTAAATTATAATTAATAATATTAATAAATAGGTGAATATGCAAGCAAAAAAAATAAATGTAAGAAAGTTAATTGAAAAGTTCAATCTAACTTTAGACAATCATAAGGAAAATATTGAATTGCGAGATATTTATTCTCCCTCTGTCAAAAAACTAGGTTTAGAGCTTGCTGGTGAATTTGTTGGAGACAACTACCAGCATAATGTTATTTGTTGAGGAAACAGCGAAAATAGTTACTTTGAAAAAATTGGAGAGAGTAAAGCTAAAAAAGTTTTAGACCTTGTTTTACAAGTTCAACCACCACTTTTAATTCTCTCTTGTGGAATTAAAGAAATGGCTAAAAACTGAATTGTTGAAATTGCAGATAAATATAATATTCCTGTTTTTTGGTCAAAACAAGATACTGCAAAAATTATGACAACAATTGGAACATACTTGAATGACATGTTTTCAGAAGAAATTCAAGTTCATGGATGTCTTGTTTCAATAGGCGGAACAGGAGTATTAATTGTTGGAAATAGTGGTGTTGGAAAGTCTGAAGCAACTTTAGAGTTAATTCAAAAAGGGCATTTATTTATTTCAGATGATGCAGTGTTGATTAAACACATTGGTGTCCATTTTTATGGTACTGCCCCTCAAATTACAAAAAATTTTATTGAGGTAAGAGGAATTGGACTTATCGATATTAAATACACTTATGGAATTAAATCAATCACTGATGGGGCTGTAATTGATTTTGTAGCTGAATTAGTTTATCCAAGCGAAAATGTGCATTTTGATCGTTTAGGAATTGATTATTTACAATACAACATCTTAGATGGATATTTACCAAAAATTCAAATTCCTGTTAAAAATGGTTTCTCTGCTGCTTCTTTAATTGAAGCTGCAGTGAGTACATTTGTAGCAAGAAAAGATGGTAGTAGTGTGCTATCACAAATTGAAAAAAGAAAGGATGATATAAATGAATAATATTTGATATCCTCAAACAGCACATGCTGAAGGTTCGGGTGGTGTGTTATTTCAAATTGGAAATTTTTCATTCCATACTTACTCATTAACCTTGTTTTTAGGTATTTTGGCTGCAATTTTAACAATAGCTATTTTTTGAAAAAGACAAAATTATAAATTTGAATATTTAATGATGCTTGTCTTTATTACAATTCCGACTTCTTTAATAGGTTCGCGGCTTTGAGATTTAGTTGAAGAATTTCTTTATAAACGCGATACTTTTGATTTTAGTCGTTGATATGCAATTTGGGAAGGTGGTTTAAGTATCCAAGGTGGAGTTGTGGCGGCTTTCATTGCCGATTTCTTCTATGTCTATGCAAAAAGAGATGTTTTGGATATGAGAAAAGTTGCTTCAATCATTATCCCTACTGTCTTAATTGGACAAGTTATAGGACGTTGAGGAAATTACGCTAATCATGAACTTTATGGAAAAGTTGATTGAGATGGATCAAGCGTGTTAATTTTTGGAAAAACTTTTGCAAGCAATATGTTTATTTCCGATTCAGTTTCCAAAAGTTACAATCAAATAGGTCTTTATAGATATCCACTATTCCTTTACGAGTCACTAATTAACCTTATTGGTTACTTAGTAATTGTTTGAGTAATAAATCTATTTGGATTATTTAAACCTGGTGCAAGTGCAGGAGCATACTTCATATGATATGGTTTTGTGCGTTTAGCAATGGAACCGTTGCGTCAAAATGCATATGCGCTTTATTCAGTTGCTGCTATTGCTTTCGTTTTTGCAGGAACTATAGCGTTTATCTATTTCCAATTCTTCTGCAAAATTCACTATATAAGAATAAAAAGAAAATACTGATTCGATTACACTTACGCTCATCCTGAAAAATACATTAAATGAATTGAATCAACTAGAGTTTTTAGAACTAAAAGAACAAGAGAACCTTTAGTTGAGTTGAAAGGATAATTATGAATAAAATTTATGATGTTGTTATTATTGGAGCAGGTCCTGCAGGATTAAACGCAGCTCTTTATGCTTCACGTTCAAATTTAACTACTGCTTTAGTAGAAAAAGGCGCACCTGGTGGAAAAATGACGCAGACCTCAAAAATCGAAAACTGACTAGGTTTCGATTTAATTGAAGGTTATGAACTTTCAATGAAAGCCTATGATCATGCTAAATCATTTGGTGCTGAACATATCTTTGGTGAAGTTGTCAAAATTGACAAAGTTAAAGATAAAGAATTTCACACACTTTTAAGTGATAATACAACTTTAGTTTCTAAAACTGTAATTATTGCTACTGGTATGGTTAATAGAGAACCTTCATTCATTGAAAACTATGAAATGTTCAAATTTAGAGGAATTAGTTTTTGTGCTACTTGTGATGGTCCATTATTTAAAGATAAAGTTGTTGTAGCTTTAGGTGGTGGAAATAGCGCTGTGGAAGAATCTGCTTTTTTAGCAAAACTTGCTAAAAAAGTTTACCTTGTAGTAAAAGATGATCACTTTATTGCCGAAGCAAGATTAGTTGAAGATTTGAAAAAAATTCCAAATGTAGAAATTCATATGTCAACAGTAATTAAGTCAATTAATGGACAAAGTGGAATCGAAGAATTCACTCTAGTTAATGCTAAGGGTGAAGAAATTAAAATTCAAGCACAGGGATTTTTCCCATTTATTGGTTTTATTCCAAGCAATGATTCATTTAAACATTTAAATATTACTGATAAAGCAGGATTTATTATGACTGATGAAAATATGGAAACTGATGTTAAAGATCTTTATGCCATTGGTGATATTAGACAAAAAACAGTTCGTCAAATTGTAACCGCAGCTGCTGATGGGGCAATTGCTGCTAAAAATATTGCAGATAAGTTAAGCATTTAACATTCTAAAAAATATTTTTGTGTTATAAGTTTTAATATATAATTAATTTACTTTTTTATAAACTATAGTTTGAATATGAAAGGAGACCCTATGTCAAGAGTTGACCAAATTACCGGAAAAGGTCCATTAGTTGGTAATTTACGTTCACATGCTATGAATGCTACAAAACGTAAATTCAACGTTAACTTACAAAAAATTACTGTTGTAGTTAATGGTAGAAAAACTGTACTTAGAGTAAGTGCTAAAACAGCTAAAACCATCAAAAACAAAGGTGTAATCCTTTCAAATTAATATTATTCACATTAATAATAAAAAAGATGCTTGCGCATCTTTTTTATATATTCAATAAGTTATTGATTTAATTTATACTCAATCATAACAGGGGCATGGTCGCTAATATCTCCCCGAATTAATTCATATCAAGGAACACTATTAGCATTAACATATTTGCCTTTGTTTTGCGGCATTTGGTATCAAAGTTGTTGATGCTCACTTAAATTTAGTCAACCGCCATTTGTATCAAAAGCATGTAATAAATCCACCCTATAGTTTTCTGGTTCTAATGGCATAATATTTTGCTCATTTTGATCTAAATAAATAAACTTATCATAAGCATTGACATAGCCTCTTTTTTGACCATCCTTTTTATAAGCTTCAAGTGTCGATAGTGAAGTTTTATAGTATTCATTTAAGTTTTTAGCAAATTCCTTATAGGCCAATTTAATGCCGTTTTCGGTAAATTCTTTTGTTTCAAAAATTAGATTATTAGCATTTTTAATATTTGTATCTCCCATTACTAAAATATCGTGAGGATAATCTTTTTTTAGTTCTTTAATAATAACTGCTAAATCTTGTACTTCTTGAACTTCTTTGTTTCCTTGTCCACTATAAATTTCACTAGCTTCATCATTTTGCTTAGTTGACTTAGGGTTTGATGGACTGCCTGGCGAATCTAAATGAATATTAATGAGAGCAAAATCATTTTTAGCATTTTTGTCCCTAAAATATGCGATAAATGGATAACGAACATAATTGTATTTTCTTAAATTATCACTTTTGTACAAATCTACTTTATTACTTTTATAAACAAAGGCAAACTGCTCTCTTTGTGTTGCATACTGAGGATTGGGTTCACTTTTAGAACTGGCAAAAACTCATTGATTATTTTTATCTAGCTCATTTAAAGTATCAACAATTCTTTTAACTTTTGCTCCATCTCCATCATTTATTTCTTGCAAAGCAACAATATCACTATTCTTATATAGAATAGTTTTTGCAATACCTAAAACCTTGTTAGAATTTTTAATTGAATCTTCGCCACCAAAGTTTAAAATATTTCATGACATGATGTTCAATTTTTCATTATTACCCTCTAAAATAGGAATTTTAGTATCTTTATTAGGATCGGATGTACCTGAATCTAAATTGCCAGATTTATCTTTTTTAAAAATATTTTTATATTGTAAATAAATAACTGTTGCCCCAAGACCAGCTGCTAAAAGAATTCCACCTGCTGTTCCCAATGTTTTTTTATAATTTCATGCCATAATAAGTCCTTATATAAATATTTGTATCTGTAAAAATTGTATAAAAAAAGAGCTCAAAAGCTCATTTTTTTTGATTTACATACTATAAGAAATATTAAAAAGTTTCACGCATAAAACTTTTTTAAATTATTTAAAGGAAGGGAGCAATATACTCTTAAGCAACTAGTTTGAAAACTAGTAATCGTTCATCTAAGGGAACGCATCATTAGCATTATAAACTAAAAAAATAAAATACCTCAAATATTTTTTCAAAAAAATAAAATGTTTATTTCTTTTTAAAAATTATTTTTATATTAAAATAATAAAGCAAATTGCTTGGTGTCAAGCAGTTTCGCTTGACATTAAAATAATTAGGAGAATTTACTACAATGGTAAAAATTAGATTAAAAAGATTAGGTAGCAAATTTAATGCTTGCTACAAAATTGTAGCTGCAGATTCTCGTGCTCCACGTGATGGAAGATTTATTGAAGCTTTAGGTCAATACAACCCACGTAGCAAAGAATTTGCTCTTAACGAAGAAGCAACTCAAAAATGAATCAACGAAGGTGCTCAAATTACTGAAACTGTTTACAACTTATTTAGAAAACACGGTTTGAATACTAAATTTCAAAAAAATAAATCTGCTAAATAATGAAAATTAATTTTTTAACTCTTTTTCCAAATTACTTTAAACCATTTGTTGAAGAATCAATTATTAATAAAGCGCAAACCAAAGGTTTATTAGATATTAAAATAATTGATTTTAGACAGTTTTCAAATGATAAACATAATAAAGTTGACGATGAAATTTATGGTGGAGGTCATGGTTTGCTATTAAAAGTAGAACCAATTGATCTTGCTTTAAAATCATTAGAAAAAAATGGTGGTTATAAAATTCTGGTTTCTCCACAAGGTAAAAAATTTGATCAGCAAATTGCTAATCGTTTAGCAAAACATGAACAAATAACTCTTATTTCGGGACGTTATGAAGGCTTTGATGAAAGAGTTGTAGAACTGGTGGATGAAGAAATTTCAATTGGCGATTATGTTTTGACCGGAGGAGAATTGCCATCTATGGTAATTGCTGATGCAATAGCAAGACTTGTTCCTGGTGTAATTAATCAATTAAGCCATGAAAATGACTCATTTCAAAACGAAGGACTTTTAGATTATCCTCAGTACACACGCCCAAGAGTGTATGAAGGAATGTCCGTACCAGAAGTTTTATTTAGTGGAAATCATGCAAAAATTGAAGCATGAAAAAAAGAGGCACAATATCAAAAAACATTGAAAAATCGTCCTGATATTATCGAAAGGATAAAACAAAATGAGAAATAAATTAATCGAATTAGTAGAATCAAGCCAATTACGTACAGATCACCCAGAATTTCGTGTTGGAGACAATGTTAAGGTTCACGTACGTATTCGTGAAGGTGAAAAAGAACGTATTCAAATTTTTGAAGGTTTAGTAATTAGCAAAAAAGAAACCGGAACACGTGAAACATTTACAGTAAGAAAAACATCATTTGGTATTGGAGTTAATAGAACATTCCCATTACACTCACCTCTTATTGCTCAAATTGAAGTTGTTCGTTCAAACAAAGTGCGTCGTTCAAAACTTTACTACATGAAAAACAGAAGTGGTAAAGCTGCAAGACTTAAAGAAATCAAACGTTAAGAATACATTTATAAAAATGCAGAAATTTCTGCATTTTTATATACAATTTAAGAGCTTGTTTATTTCTTATGCCAAATTAGTTAAGTGGTATAACGGCTGACTCGTAATCAGTTATCACGAGTTCGATTCTCGTATTTGGCACCATATCCAAAAAAACATCTATAATGCTTTTTTATAGCATATTAGATGTTTTTTATTGTAATTTTATTATCATTATAAATAAAAACACAACACAAAATAAAAATCACAGTAACAAAAATAGTCAATGGCAATGAAATAGCTAATTCCAATATGTTTTTTATGATAAAAACATTGAAAATTGTTTCTGCAATTCAGGTTAAAACCACCATTATTAATATGGGCAACGAAAAGAAAAGAAATAGTTTTTTTCTTAACAAGTAATTTTTGTTTACTTTAATTTTTTTTACAAAGAAAATACTAAATAATGAGTAAAATCAAAAATTTTTATTATTCAATAAAACAAAAAATGATCAAATATAAATTAAAAGAATAATACTTCAAATCATAGCAACATGTTTTATATAAAAAAGAAAATTGTCAGTAATTATATTTTTGTGATAAAGATATTTAAATGTATTGAAAGATGAGTTTATTCCCTTTGCACAAAGAAGAACAAAAGGATAAAATACAATTGATAAAAATATGATGATTAAAAGCGAAGAGTTGCAAATAAATATAAGAATTCTATTGCATTTCAAATAATGCATTTATTTGTCTTCCAGTATATTTTTTGCCATTTCAATTAAATTTTTTTTCTAAAGTTTCGTGTTTTGAATTGTTTTTTAAACGCATTGAAAAAAAGTATGATCCTCATGCTGAAGTATAATAAGAGTACAAAACACTGTTGTGATACTTATCACTTCAACAACAAGAAGCTAAAAACATGTCTGTATCATCATCGTATCCATAAATAATTAATGCATGATTAGGAAAAGGACCACTTATAGGTGCAATTCCTAAAATAGCTGGTATTCCTCTTTTTACTGATTCTCAGGCCTTGTAGTAACCTCCAAATTTTGTATCAAAGACTCATTTTTTTCTTCTTCTGGATTCGAAATAAAACTTTTTGTAGCTTGTACGTATAAATTTCCAGTTTTTAAGTCTATATTTTTATCTGCTAGTTCATACAATTTATATCCTAAACTCTCTTTTGGACTATTGTTATTGTGATATCTAAAAAGTGGGGAAGTGTCTTCCAATTTATTAGAAAACGCTGATTCTACAATATATTTTCGAAATTGTTCATCTGTAAATACTCCCGATTTTATAAATAGTTCATTGTACAAAAGTATTTGTGACAAAGCCACATATTCACACAATCCATTTTCACTATTTTCAAATCTTAAATCAATATAACCTGCCTTACTCACATTATCTCTTGATCCGAATCATCATCCATATGGAACTTCGGTTGAAATATTGAAGTGGCCGTTTTTTTCATATTGAAGAGTTTTAACCCCCTCCATTGTTCCCACTCCTCTTTTATTTCTTTGTGATTCATGTTTTATACGGGTATCATTTTCAATTCGTTTTTCATCAATATGAATATAGGCATTTAGAAGATTTTCAAAAGTATAAACTTTGTTGTCATTCAAACTAATAAAATTTCTGCCTTTATCTTTAATTTCTAGAATGCCTAAAAAACCACCGTAAATAAGTTCTTTATTCTCCAATGATTTATTTAGTTCAGTTCAGTTTATTTCTATAGAAATTTTTGTTTTTAAATCTACTATTGAATAACCACTATCAAAAACTACAAGAATTAATTCGCGATTGAATATATCTTTAAGAAATTTAACGAAAGATAAATTACTTTCTTTGTTAAGCAATCTTGTAAGTTTTTGTTGTTCTTTCAAAACTATCTCTTTAACATATTCATCTTTGAAATTATTTGATTGTTTTGCTGATGCACCAATAACGGGAACAATCAAACCAGTTACTGGCAAAAAACGCAAAAATTTGCTCATTTTGCCTTCTTTTTATTCTTTTTTTTAATTTTTCCAATTTAATTCTAGATCCATTTCAAAAAGAAATCAAAGAAATTTTTTTATTTTTTTCACTATAATAATATGTATCTTAAGGAGTATTATGTATAGGATTGGTGATGTAGTTGAAAACATAAAAACTAATGAATTATCATACGAAGGTTATGGTGTAGTTAGGTTAGAAAATCATACTATTTTTGTTGAAAATCTATTACCGGATGAAATTGCCGATATAGTTATTAAAAAAACTAATTCTAAAATTAGTTACGCAAGAATAATCAAACTAATTAAAAAGTCAAAGAAAAGAATAAAAGATATTAATGATCCACTAATTTTGTCTGGAATTGCTCCTTTAGCTCATCTTCCTTACAATGAACAACTAAAATTCAAAGAAAATGTTGTTAAAAATTTAGTAAATAGAAATTTGAATTTTTTAACAATTGAGAAAATTAAAGAATCTCCTGACACTTGGAATTATCGAAATAAGATCAAATTAATTTGCCAAACAGTAAACAACAAAATTACTTGTGCTAATTATGAAAAACAAACAAATTTTTTAGTTGAAAAAACTTCATTAGATCTTGCACAAAAAAACATTATTGATTTTCTAAATATTTTTTTGGAAAAAATAAATAATTTCGCTTCTCTTAAACATAACTTAGAAGAGATTATTATTAGAAATTCTTTTGAAGAAAACAATCTCATTTTAGTTCTAAAAACTAAAAATGAAATTGATAAAAAACATTTGTCTCTTTTTCTAAATAATTTTCAAAATTTAGTTCAAGTTTACAACACTTATAGCATAAAAAATAAACTGCGTGTAAAACAAATTATCTATAAAAAAGATTTTGTAGACAAAATAAATGATCTAAACTTCCAAATAAATTGAAATAGCTTTTTTCAAATCAATAATAAACAAACATCACATCTATATAAAAGTTTAATTGATCAAATGAACTTTAAAACAAGTGATTTAGTAATTGACGCCTTTTGTGGAATAGGAACTATTGGTCTTTCAGTTGCCAAAAAAGTAAAAAAAGTTATTGGCTTTGAAATTGTTCCTGAAGCTGTAGTAAATGCAAAAAATAATGCAAAAATTAATAATATTCAAAATGCATTTTTTATAGCTGGCAATGTAAATAAAACAAGTGAACAATTAAAGGAAGAAATTGATAAATTAATTGTCGATCCTCCTCGTGAAGGAATTGATAAAAAGTTTATGTCTACCATTTTGAAATTGAAACCCAAAGAAATTGGATATATTAGTTGCAATCCTCACACTTTTGTTAGAGATGCTAAAATTTTAATTGATAATGAATATGAATTAAACTATTTAAAACCTTTCGATATGTTCCCGCAAACTTATCATATTGAATTAAGTGCTCATTTTAAAAGAAAAAAATAAGTTCAAATTGAACTTATTTTTCTTTATTATTTTTCAATAACTCTTCTTTTTCTAATTCTCCACTTATATGGCAAATTCTACATCTTGCTTCGTATTCACTATCCCCTAAAAGATTTAAATCTGTTGATTTAACCTTTCTAAATGAAAAACCTGCAGACGTTTTACATTTGACACACACTGCTTTCAATTTAACAACCTCATCAGCAATTGAAAGAATCTGAGGCATAATTCCAAAGGGACGACGTAAAAAGTCCATATCTAAACCTGAACAAATTACCCTTACTCCGTTTAAAACTAACTTATCAATTACTTTTAATAAGCCTTTATCTAAAAAGTTTACTTCATCAATTGCAACCGCTTTATAAGTATGATTTCACAAAGTTAAAATATCTTTTGCTTTACTAATATTATGGGCTTTTATTTTTCCACCAGTACGACTTACTAATTTATTTTCAGAAAATCTTGTATCAAATTGTGGTTTTACAACTAATGTTTTAATATCTGCAATTTCTAAAATTTTAATTCTTTTTAATAACTCTTCTGTCTTACCAGAAAACATTGGGCCTGTTATTACTTCCAAAAGCCCGTTACCATGTGATTTTAAATACATAATTGACACAAAAAGCCCTATGAAACGGGCTTTTTTGTAAAAATTAGTTTAAAGCTAACTCAGCTAATGTGTGAACTAAAACACCTTGTGGTTCTTCACTAATTTCAGCTGTTCCTGCTACATCAAAGTGCACATATTCAACATCTTCTGTAAATTCTTTTAAAAACATTGCTGCAGAGTTTGATCCACCGTTACCTGATAAATCTGTGTTTTTTAAATCTGCAACTTTTGATTGTTTAATATTTTTAGCAAAAGCTTCATCGAATGGCATTCTTCAAACAAGTTCTCCAGCTTTTTTAGCTGCTGCTTGAACATCTTCTCATGCTTTTTCAGTTGTTGTTCATACACCTGTGTATGTGTGACCTAAAGCTGAAAGAATTGCACCAGTTAAAGTTGCAACATCAATTAAACGTGTAGCTTTTAATTCTCTTACTGCGTAGGTTAAACCATCAGCCATTACTAAACGACCTTCAGCATCTGTGTTATTGATTTCAACAGTTTTACCATTCATTGATTTTCATACAGTGTCAGGTAATGATGCATCACCATTAACACGGTTATCAGTAATACACATTACAGCAGCAAAATTTTTCTTAGGTTTTAATTGTGCAATGGCTTTTAAAGCTCCAGCAACAATAACAGAACCTGACATGTCAAATTTCATGCCTAACATGTGTCTTCCGCCTTTAAGTGAATAACCACCAGAGTCAAAAGTAATTCCTTTACCAACTAAAACAGTTTTTTCTTCACTATCTTTATCGCCGTTGTATTCAATTACAACTACACGTGGTTCATAAACGCTTCCACGGTTAACTGAAAGTAAAAGTCCCATACCATATTTTTCAATTTGTGCTTTATTAAGTACTGTTACTTTTAAATTATCATATTGTGCTAAATCTTTTTGAACAAAATCAGCCAAATATTCTGAGTTACAAATGTTTGGTGGCATAATTTGTAAATTTCTTGCGAAATTAGTAGCTTCAGCTAAAACAACTGCTTTTTCAAAAGCATCTTGTACTTCCTTAGTTACTGTTGTTAAATAAGGCAATAATTCATAACCTTTGCATCCTGTGCAAGTTGTTTTTTCTTTGTATAAATCTGCTTTAACAAAGTATACTGCTCTTGTTAATGCTTCAACTACAGCAACTTCATTTACATTTTCACTAACAAATGAAGCAATATCAACTAAATATGTTCTACCTTGAGCAGCTAAAACTCCTTTAAAAGTTGACACTAAAGCTTCTTTTGTTAAATCTTTTTTTTCTCCTAAATAAACATAGGCAACATTTTCATTTAAATATTCGGTAACTTTACCATTTTTTTCAACTAAATATTTTTTTGCTTCTTGGTCTTTAAAAAAGGCCTTTAAAACAACGTCATTAGTTTTTTCGGTCAAAATATTTTTAAATAACATTTGTTTAATCTCCTTATAAATAATTATTGTAATTTTACTATTAAAAATTAGAGATAATCATAGACATTTAAAAAATATTTTATATGTGTTTAATTCATTTTTTAAAATCTTAAAAAAGCAAGTGATTAATGTTTTATAATAAAAGAATTATGTCAAAAAATAATATTGTAGAAATTAAAATTGAAATTACTAAAGGTTCAAACATCAAATATGAATATGATCGTAAAGACGGACAAATTCATGTTGATAGAATTTTAAGAGGAGATTTTGTTTATCCATCAAACTATGGATTTATTCCTAATGCTCTTGATTGAGATGGAGATGAATTAGACGTTTTACTTTATAGTTCAGAAAAATTCATCCCAGGTGTAGTTTTAAATGCGCGTATCATTGGAGCAATGAAAATGATAGATTCAGGAGAAACTGATACTAAATTAGTTGCTGTACATGCTGATGATTATCGTTTAGATCACATTCAAGAATTAAAAGATTTACCTGAGCCATTTTTAAAAGATGTTGAAACATTCTTTAATAACTACAAAAATTGAAAAAAACCAGGCCTTACCAAAGTTCAAGGTTTTGAAAATTTAGAATGAGCACTTGCCGAATTAGAAGAATGTGTTGAATTAATGGATAAATATGGACAGTTGCCTAAAAAAGAATTTGTGGCAAAAATGCAAAAAGAACACCCAGAGAAATATGAATAAGCCTTTTGGCTTATTTTTTTATTTCATCACCAAGAAATTTAATTCACTATAATTGAAAAATGAAAAAACATTATTTTGTTATAGATTTCGAGGTTGTAGATCTTAATATTTGACAAAGATTTTTAAAGAAAAAAGTTTTTTTAAAATTCACTAAAATCCCTTTTTCTTTTAGCATTTGTCACTATAAAAAAGGCAAAAAAATATCTAAAAATCAAATTTTAAATTTTAAGATTAACTTAAGTAATTTATCTTTAACAAAATTAAAAAAGAAAATAAAAGAAACTTTAAATTTTGCTGTTAAAAATTTATTAGGTGACTTTTCTTTTGAAATTTCAAAGAATAATTCTTCATTTCTTTGTTGAAACAAGTTATTAGAAGAAGAAATAATAAAAATGGTTTTTCCCAAAATAACAATAGAAGAAATTAAATATTCAAAAACTTTTTCTCTTAAAAAAATTGATAATAAATCTTTTAATGTTAATTTGTTTAAATATTTTAAAAAAATTAATAAAACACTAAATTTAATGCCTTCAAAATATATAAATAAAAATGGTTTTATAGCAAATGCTATCGGTTTTTTATTTTTTATTAAAGAGAATGATTCAAAGAATAAACTTCTGTAAAAAATTAAAATAAATTGAACAAAATTACAAAATGAAATTAAAGAATATAACAATGATGATTTAAGCAGAATCATTAATTATTTAAATAATCAAAAAAGTTTTCAAACACACATAGAAAGAACTTTAACAACTCAAAAAAATAATGAATTTAACTTTAAAATTCTTCAATATTTAGAAATATTAAGGATCAATTTTGAAAAATTTTGACAGTATAAGTTTAAAAATACTCCTAAAAAATAATAAAATTATTATATATATAAAAGGAGCATATTATGAAACCAAACATTAACACCTTAAGAAGAGAAGAACAAATTAAAAATTTAATTGCTCAAATCCTTTATGACATTAATAATGCCGATGTAATTAATCCAACAGTTATGGATTGCAAATTGTCAAATGATCTTTCACATGTTAAAGTTTATGTAACTTTTGAAGCTAGATCACTTAAAGGTATTGAAGCTTTAGAAAGAGCTAAGGGTTATGTAAAAACTAGAATTGCCAAAGTTCTAGATTGAAGAAAAGTTCCTGACATTCACTTTGAACTAGATGAATTAAATAATTCAGCAATGAAAATTGATAGCATTTTACAACAAATCAAAAATGAAGAATAATTCTATAAAACAGATTATTAAAGCAAAAATAAATAAACAAAAACGCAGTAAATTATAAATTATTGCGTTTTTGTTTATAATTTTTTAGAACTTCTGTTAACTGGTAAGTTAGTTTAAAAAAATGCAAAATGATAATTAACAATTTAGTTTCAAAAAAATAAGTTATTAAGATATATAAAATGAAAGGGATAATTTAGGTTAATGAGTAACAGCGTCATTTTTTCAATTATTGCCACAGTATTTATTATGATTACCGGACTTCATATTTATGTTAGACTTTGATTTTTTATAGATAATATAGCAGGTCCTGAAAAATTTGCTTTAGGTTTTAAATATAAAACAGAGGAATTAAAAAATGGTGATATTTCAATTTGTAAAGAATTATTAGAAGGTAAAAAAATAATTTATAAATTTTTAAAAAAATTAATTGTTATTTTACTGTTTCGTGATTTAGTTATTGTTTCAATTGCAATTATTTTAAATGTTCTTGATTTTGTATTATCTAAAAATGATGTATCTTTTCTTCTAAATTATTTCAATTTAGGTTTGTACTCAATTCCTTTCTTCTGACTTATTTGAGATTTCAAAAGATTAATTCAACTTTATTATTATTCCAAACAAGTTGATAAATACGTAAAAAACAATTTAGTTAATAAAAAAGAAATTAATATTTTTGATAAAGAAGAAACAAGTGGAGTTAATGAAAAATACAAAAATATAACAGAATTAAAAATATTAAAAGATCGTTTAGAACTACAAATTAAAGGTAGTAAAAAACAAATAAATTTAATTCTTTTATTCGAAAGACAATTTGAAAAAAAGGAATTGAAACCTTTTATTAAAGAAATTTATTTTTGACTCATACCACAAAACTGAAAAGAATGAGAATTTTATTCAACCCAAGAATTTGAACAAAATGACTTAATTTATTTAAGTGAACATTTAGAAAAAGTTAAATGAAGCAAGGAAAAATAATGACATTTGACACATATACATTTTTAATAATTTCTATTCCTTTAAATATAATGATTGCTATAAGTGCATCGTCTATCGTTAGTTTTAAAACAGGCAAAAATATAACTATTTATTGGCCTACTATTTTTAAACACAAATATAAATTATTATTAAAAAATAAATTAGAAATTGATAGAAATTTCATTGATACTAAAAAATTAATATTCAGAACCGTTTGAAAAAATATTATGAAACATTCTATTCCGCTTTGAATAACATCAATTGTATTTTTTGTTTTACATATTCTTGCTCTTTATTACTTAAAAAATGATCGAGAATATTATAAAAATGTTGTTTCAGTTTCAGCTATTTATCTTTTAATTATTCCGGCTTGATTTTTTAACTTTTGAGTAATTTTTAAATTAAAAAAATACAATAGACTTCTAGATAAATTTAAAAATGAAGAAAATACTGAATTGAACTATAAAAAAGATTTATTAGATAAAAATTATTCTGAAGAGTTGGTTAAAAAATATCGAGAATTTGCTAGATCTAATCACTCTATTTCATATGTTAATTTAACTTCTAAGATCAACAAGAAAGATAAAATAAATTTAATTAATATTACAGCAACTATTTTCAATACAAAAGAATGAAGAAATAAAGAAAAAGAAATTTTCGCTTTTCTAATCCAAGGAAATTTAGAAGATTATGAAATTGATTCTGAATTTCCACTATCAATGAATGATCTAAAAAATTCTTTTGAATTATTTAAATATTTAAATTATTAAATTTGCCAAAAAGTGTATAAAAAAGACCTTTAAGAAAATTAGAGGTCTTTTTTATATTATTTCATAATAATTGCTTTTTCTCTAAAAGGAATCACATGTACATGAGTGTGAAAAACAGTTTGATCTGCCATTTCACCAGTATTAATAATAATTTTAAATCCAGGAATGCCTTTATCCAAAATTTCCTTTTTAGCAAGTTTTCTTGCTACATTAAATACATGTCCTGCAGTTTCATCATCCATTTCAGTTACATTTTGACTTCATTTTTTAGGAATGACCAAAAAATGTCCTTCACGAAATGGGTATTTATCATAAATTGCAATACATTTATCATCTTCATAAAGAATGTCACTTGGTAATTCACGATTAATGATTTTTAGAAACAAATCTTTCATTCTAGCTCTCTTTCACGCTTACAAAAACTTTATCTTTTAATGCTTTAGTTAAACTATCATCAATATTTTCTAAAGTTAATTTATAACCCAGTTTTGCAAATGCAGTTTGCGCTGTTGTATATAGAGCACTATCTTTGAGATAGTAAATATAACTAAGTTTGTCTAAAGCATCTTTGTAAGGCGTATTTTCAAATGATAAAAGTGTAATAGATTCAGTTACTTTTGGATCTTCTCCAACAGGAATATTAGTTGGTGTTAATTCAGCAATTGGAACGATTTGATTTAAATACACAACAATTGCTTTGTCAGTTGTATCTGAATCATTGGCAAAAGGTGAATAAGCATTTGTTTCACTTACATTGGTTAAAAGTTTGTTTGTTTTTGGATCATAATAACCGTTTAGTGAATATGAATCTGAAGATGGTGATGTTAATTTTTTAAGATTTTCATAATCTCAAAATAGACCATATTTATTAACATTAGTTTCAAAGCCTGAATATCCTCTTAATGTTGTGTCTAATGAATTAGTAGTTAAAATTTGTGAACTGTTACTTGCTAAAGTATTATTGTATTCATTAGTATTTTTCAAGAATTGATTAAATGCTTCAGGGCCTGTAATAAAGCCATATCCTTGTAAAAAGAAATCATCAGTTGAAATTGAAGAAGTTGATGCTTTTTGTCAAATTTGTACCATTCTTTTACTTAAAGCATATTTATTCAAGAAATAGTTTTTGTTTGAATACTTCATATATGAAGCAGTAAATTTAAAGTTATCTTCAATTTTTTTAAATGATTCTACATCTGAAAGTGTGAAGTATTTATAAACTAACAACATCTTAAGTACATCAGCTCTAATGTTGCTTGCAGTTGTTTTTCAATAAATTTTAAAAGCATCTTTTGAAGGAACATCTGAAGATGTTATTTGTTGATTTAAAATAGATGCTTCTTGTGGACTTAAATTAGCATTTTTAGTTAAAGTAATATTTAATTCAACAAAATAATAAGGATTGTTTTTTAATTTTTCTTCTGCATAAATTTTAAAAGCATTATATGCATCATTAAATAAATTTGGATTTTTAGTATCTATTTGTGTATTTAAATAATCACTAAATTTCACATTTTCTTCTTTTTGATAACCATAAAGTGAAGCAACTGTTACCTCTAATCAGTTAGTTTCAACTGATTGAATAAAGGCTTGTTCTTGTAAAGCTTTTGTTTGCTTAATTTTTTCTGGAGTATCAACTACATTACCACAAGCTACAGCTAATAAAGGAAGTGAAATAACTGAACTAACTGCAAATTTTTTAAAAAGTTTTTTCATTTTAATTTTCCTTTCCTTATTATCTGTTTTTAAAAAGATTTAATAATTCTTTTAATTTCTCGTTTAAAAGATTATCTGCTGTTTTTTCAAAGTTTGAATTGTTGTTTGCAAAGTAAGTTTTATTATTTTTAATTACAAAATTAGCATCAGCCCCATTTTGTGCTCTTGTTTTCATTCACTCGTTTACATTTTTAGTAATAGTTAAGGCTTTTTCAGAATTTGTTGATAACTCAACATTATTATTTATTGATAATAATTCTTCAATTGCTACATCATCATATTTAGCATTTGAAAGATTTGAACCATTTTCATCAGTAGCATAAATATTTGTTTGTTCTTTCAAGTAATTAACGAATTCATTATCTGATAACATAGTTCTTATTACATTTTGTTTATTAGTGAGTGAAGTATTAATAGTTGCTAGAGCATTATATTTAACACCAGAAAGTTGTTTGAATTTGTTAGAAAGAACAAAATCATTTTTAATCATTTTCAAAATTTGATCTTGTTGATTTTCAACTGTATCACCTAATGTTTGGGTATTTAATAAAGTGATACCATTTTTGGTTAGTAAAACAAAATTTTCACTATCTTTTAATTTGTATAAAGTGTAAATTTGTTTTTTACCATCAACTTCAGGACCTATTTCAAATAATTCCGCAAGTTTAGCAGTCACAAGTTTTTTATATTTATCTGTATATAAGCCTTTTTCATTAACATCATCTGTTTTATCAAAAGCATCTTTCATTGCTTCATTAAATTGAGTAAGAACTTCTTTTTTCTTGTCTAAAGTATCTGCATCAGAATATGTAGGTAATGTTATTGACTGATCAGAAGCAATTGCTTCTTGAATTTCTTTTAATTTACCAAATAAATCAATAGTTTTAATTTCTTCACTACCTAATAATTCAGGGATAGTTGTAAATGCTTTTAATGCTTCGTCGCTATTAGTTAACAATGTTGTTAGTGATGAAATTCCTTTTGTACCAAAATTATTTTTTAGCTCACTTGTATCTTTTGAAAGTTTATTCAAAATATCACTATAATATCTAGCCTTTAATGGTAAAGTAGATGAATTTTCATCATTCAAAATAGTTACATATTCTGAAAATGGTTTAAAGAAATCCTTAACCATTTGATAACTATAAATTGGTGCAGTCTCGTCATTTGATCTAACAGGTCATGCGTACATTAAATATTTAAAAAAGTTTCTATCTACTGTTCAATTATCACTATTTTTAACTTTTGCAATACCTGGTAAAGTAAATTGACTAAATAGATATGGATTGTCGCTATTTAAATAGTATTTAATAAATGATAAAGCATCTTTATGGTTGGTATCAAAACTTTCTGTCATGAAGCCCATATATTGATCATCAAATTGGAAATAATTTCCGTTTTTATCAGTTTCAGTAATTTCTTTTAATCATGGGAAAACTTTTTCACCTTTTTTAAATAAAATTTTGTTAGTATCAACACGGCCATTTTCATCTGTCGCATGAATGTCATTGTTAGCAACTCTTTCTAGTAAATCTTTAACAGATGAAGTTGAAAGTCTAAAACGACGCAATGCATCATTTTGAATTTCATTAAATACTTTTTTATCTACTGCTTCATCAATAGTGGTGGCACCTTCGTAATTTGAAATTAACAAATTATTAAATTCTGTTTCTCAATTTGAAAAACCATATTTTTTAATTGTGTTTTCTTTTAAGTCTAACAATTCATTTTGATATTGTGTTTTTAATTCCACAATTGATTTTAACGCTATATTATTTACTTCTGCTGTTCCAGATTTTCTTGATGCATTCAATAATTTTTGATACTCTTTTGAAGCTTTAGCTTCTTTTTCATAGAGATAGTAAACTGCTAAACGATAAAGTTGATCTAATTTGTCTTGATATTTTTTTTCTGTTTCATTTTGATTACTTTTCTCAAGATCCCCGAAAGTAATTGTAAAAATTTCAGTATTATCCACAGGTGATTTAAATGAATAAATTACTTTAGTATCTGGTTCTTTGTCATTATAAGTAGTTTTTGTACCGGTTATAACAAGAGGAACTGTAACACCAACGATTACAGCTAATGTTAAAAGTGATCCAAAAACTAATACCTTTCAACTTTTTCTCTTTTTAACTTTAGTAGATGATGCGTTTTCATGGTTTGCATTTTTCTTGGCTAAACGTTCAAAAAAAGTTTCTTTTCTCTTTGCCATGATTTCCTTTCATGCTCTAATAAATGTATTTAGATTAATATATTAATACTTAATATAATATTATAAATTTAAATATACAAATATAAATAGAAATCAAAATTTCATTTTTATTCTTCTTTGCTTATAATTTGAACATGATAAATAATCAAAATATTAAAAACGCATATTTAAAATTGTTTGAGATTGCAAGAAATAATTATATTTCTCTAACTTTGTCTTATGACACTGTAAAAAAGATTAAAAATTCAAAAAATTTCTTTTTGAAAGATTTTAGATTTTGCATTTTTTGAAAAGATTATTATTTACTTAAACAAAAACATCCTGAACTTTTCATAGATAATGACAGTGCAAATTATTTTGAAATGTCACCTTGTTTTATTTTTAATAATGAACGAATTTTTTTAGATTTAATCATTGAAACAAATGAAGAAAAAATAAATAAATTTCTTAATAAAAAAAATCTAAAACGCTTTTTTTATAGCTTTGTTCGTAAAAAATCATTGATTGATTATTTTAAATATTTTGGATATTCTAAATTAAGTTTGGATGAATTAATAAAGAACTTAAGAGTGGAAAAATATAAGTGTTTTATAACACAAGGAAAAACATTATCAAATTATTATATATTTGACAATTTGAATTTAAATTTTTTAAATTCTGTGGTTATCGATGATTATGAATATTTTTATTTTTCAACTTTTAATGAACAAAAACCAAAAAGAATTAAGTAGAATTTTTGCCTAATACCCACAAGTTTATACACTTTATTTAGGATAATAACTTTTCAAATTTTTTTTATTTTTTTATATCTTTAAATTTCCAAAATTACTCTATTATTAAAGCATAGATAATAATAAAAAATAATAGGGAGTTAAAATGTCAACACATATAGGAGCAGAAAAAAATCAAATTGCTAATATTGTTTTGCTTTCAGGAGATCCACTAAGAGCAAAATATATGGCATATAAGTATTTAGATAATGTTGAACTAGTAAATTCAGTAAGAGGTGAATTATTTTTTACTGGCTATTTTAAAGGTAAAAAAGTTACAATTGGTGGTTCTGGTATGGGAATGATGTCAATTGGAGTTTATGCACATGAACTTTATGCAGATTATAATGTCGATTTAATTATTAGATTGGGTTCAACAGGATCATATGTTGATGAAATTAATTTATTTGATGTAGTAATTATAAACAGAGCATACTCAGATAATGTTTCAATTGCACAATTAACCAATAATGAAACTACAAATGAATATTTTCCTGATGAAAATGCAAGTAAATTATTAAAAGAAAGTGCAGAAGAATTAAAAATTCCTTATAAAGAGGCTTCTGTTCATTCAACTGATGTTTTTTATGCAGTTAGACCACTTGAAGAAACTAAAAAAATTAGTCAGTGTCAAGTAGTTGAATGCGAAAGTTATGCACTTTTTGCGGTAGCAAAAAAATTAAATAAAAAAGCTGCAACCATTTTACAAGTAAGTGATAGTTTAGCAAAAATGGAATTTACTGACTCACTAACAAGAGAAAGAAAATTTACTAATATGTTCGAAATTGCTTTAAATATGGTTAAAAATTTCAAATAGGTTTAATAAAAAACAAAAGACCAAAATCTTTTGTTTTTTATTAAATAAGTTTTATTTTTTTAAAATTGAATTAATTGTTTCTTTTGTGGGATTTTTAATTAAAAAAGTACCGACAACGCAGGCGTCAGCTCCTGCTTTAAAGGATTGTGGACCAGTAATATTATTAATTCCACCATCAACTTGAATTAAAAAATTTAATTCTTTTTTAAGTCTTAAATTTTTTAATAACTTAATTTTATCTAAACTACTTTGAATAAATTTTTGCCCACCTGCTCCAGGTTCAACAGACATTACTAAAACAAGTCTTAATAAAGGTAATAAATCCTCAATTTCTGAAACTAAAGTACTTGGTTTAATTGCTAACCCTATGTTCAAATCATGCTTGTTTTCTCTTAAAAATTTAAGTAATTTAGTTTTAGAAACTGCTTCATAGTGTATTGTTATAATATCAGCCAAATTTTTGTATTCGCTTGCTATTTCTAGAGGATTTGAAACCATTAAATGAACATCTTTGAAATGTTTTGGACAGTCTTGATTAATTTTTTCAATTTCTGAGTATTTTATAGCTGTATTAGGAACAAAAACTCCATCCATTACATCATAATGAATTCATTCAATACCTTCTTTTAAAAGGTTGTTTACCATTTCAATTCTTTTGTTTTCATCAACATTTAAAATAGATGGAGTAACATATCTTTTTTTCATTAATTTATCTCCTTTAAAAGCTTTAAATAATTTTCATATCTGAAAGTAGGAATTTTTTTACCCACATTTAATTTAATGTTGCAATAGTTTTCTGGTTCCTTATCATGCAAACATCATTTAAATTTACATTCTTTAGACAATTCTTTAAACTGAAAGAATGATTTAGACAATTCTTCCTTTGTCATTTTTATTTCTAATGAAGAAAATCCTGGTGTGTCAATTAAATGACCATCAAAAATATCGTAAATTTGCACAATTCTTGTTGTGTGTTTACCCCTGTCAGCATGTTTAGAAATTTCTTGAGTTTCTAAGTTTAACCCTAAAATAGTATTAATAATTGTGGTTTTTCCAACGCCACTTTGGCCCATAAAAGAACATGTATTATCTTTGAAAATTGTTTGAATAATTTTTACCCATTCATCTGTTTTATTGTTGATTTCGTAAATTTTATAATTTAGTTTTTGGTAATCTTCAAATTCTTTACAATGAGCTAAATCTGTTTTTGTTATAAAAATTATAGGTTCAATATTTTTGCTCTCAATTAAAGCTAAATATTTATCAACTAAAAATGATTGAAAATTAGGATTTTTTGCTGACATTACTACAATAATGTGATCAATGTTCGCAACTTTTGGACGAATAAAACTATTTACTCTTTCATAAATACTTGTAATATAGTTATTTTCGTCAAAATCTACATAATCTCCAACTAAAGGAGTGATGCCATTATGTCTAAAAGATCCTGCTGCTGGTAAAAAATGAAAATTACCTTTTTCATCTTTAATCTGATATTTACCACCGTTTGATGAATAAATTCTTCCTCTCATTTTCACCTACACCAACACTGCTACTAAAACAATAATTAAAATTAAAATTGCAGCTATTGTTCCTATTGCAGAATAAATAAAAATTTTACTGTTGATAATATCTTGAAAAGTTTTTTTCTCTTTAATTTTTCTAATATCAAGTGGTTTTTCATAAACTCTGTTTGGATTGAGAGAAGTTTTTAAGTCTTTTGAAAATTCATAAATTGTTTTGTATCTTTTTTCTGGATCTTTTGCTGTTGCCTTAATAATAACATTGGCCAAAGCTTGAGGAATATCAACTATTTTAGTAATATCAGGTAAAGGAGCATTTTTTTGTTTGTTAATGGTTTCTGCTGCATTTGATCCTTTGAAAGGATACTCAGCAGTAAGCATTTCATAAAGTAAAATTCCTAGAGCATAAATATCGCTTTTAAAGGTAGGAATTGAACGATCAACACATATTTCAGGAGCCATATAATAGACTGATCCAACTATTTTTTGTTCTTGTGTATATCTTTCACTATTGTCATCTAATGCTAAACCAAAATCAATAATTTTAATGTTTCTATCTCTAGTAATCATGATATTATTGCTTTTTATATCACGATGGATAATTTTAGAAGAGTGTAATTCTGAAAGACCTTCTGCTATTTGTAAAGCATAGTTAACAGCTACATTTGGTAAAAGTCTTCCTTCTCTTAATTTATCTTTAAGACTAGTACCTTCAACATATTCCATAATAATATACTGTTCTCTTTCATCAATAAAAGCATCAATAAATTTAGCTACTTTTGAAGAATGAACTTTTGAATATATTTTGATTTCTTGTGCAAATCTTTTTTTTGTTGTTTCTACATCAGATTTTTCTGGAAAAACACTATATTTAAGTGCATAAAAGACATCTTCAGTATTGTCTCTTTCTTGTATTTTGTAAACTTGAGCAAATCCTCCAGACCCAATTTTGTTAACTATTTTATATTTTTCATAAACTTTACTATCATTAAGTATTTTAATATCCATTTTTACTCCTATTTTTCGTCTAAGACTATAATTCCTGCAGATAAGTTATCATTTGAATGATTTAACATTGCTTGTTCAACTAAAATTTCGCATGTGTCATCTGGGTTTTCTTTAGTTTTAAGAATTTGTGTAATGGCCATATTATCTAAAAAACCATGCACACCATCAGATGTAGATAATAACATTTGAATAATGTTGTAGTGATCTGATACATTATGAATTTCTAGTTTAGTCTTTTTCAATGGACCTAAGGCTGAAGTTAAAGCTCTTCATCCCTTAAATTTTAAAGCGTCTATTTTTGATCAACCGTCTTCTAAAACTAATTTGTTATATACATTATGATCTTTTGTAATTTGGTGTAAATCACCGTTTTTAGTAAGTAAAAAAGTTCTTGAATCTCCGATATTAAAAATAATAATTGTTTTGCTTTTTGAATCAACAAATGCTCCTGTTAGAGTTGTTCCCATATCCATTTTTGCCTCATCTCCATTAGCAGCATTTTTCATATTTGTTTTCACTTTTTCTAAAGTATTTTGAAATCATTTCACAAAATTATTTATATTATTAGAGTCAAAAGATTCTGGTAGCGTTGTAAAAAATTCATTTTTAAAAACATTAATAGTTATTGTTGAAGCTAATGAACCTCCAAAATGTCCTCCCATACCGTCGCAAAGTAAAAGTAAAGCAAATGTATCTCTTTGCAATACATCTACTCTATCTTGATTCTCTAATCTTTTTGTTCCTATATTTGAATTTTTACCAATATCCATATTTATGCGCCAATCTCTTTGATAATTATCTCTTCAACTTGTTTTGCAGCTATTTCTGGAACATCATTAATGATTTGATATTTAAAATTATGTCTTTCTTCCATTTCCTGATGAGCTTTTGCTAAACGTTTAGTAATAGCTTCTTTTGTTTCAGTATTGCGATTTAAAATTCTTGCTTCAAGATCTTCAAAAGATGGCGGAGAAACAAAAAAGGTAATAATTTTGTACTTATTTAAATTATTTTCATCTGACAAAATTTGTTTTGCCCCAAAGGTTTCAATTTCTAAAAACGGAATTTTGTTTTCTTTGTGAATTCTCTCAATTTCACTATGTAATGTGCCGTAAAAATTTTCAAAATGAAAACTGTACTCTAGTAATTCATTATTATCAATATGTTTTTGAAAATCATCTTTAGAAATGAAAAAATAATTAACTCCGTGTTTTTCTCCTTCGCGTGCTTTTCTTGTTGTGGCAGAGCAAGAAAGTTTTAAATTAAGATTTTTATTTGCAAAAAGAATTTTTTCAATAGTGCCTTTCCCAACGCCGCTTGGTCCGGTAAAAATAATAATTGGTTTTAATTGTTGATTCATTTTTAATACCTTTCTCAAATCTTTAAATCTAATTTTATTATTAAATATTAATACATATATAATAATATTAATTTATTTACATAAATTTTAAGGAGCAAAATGATAGTTGTCACAATTTTATTAATTATTGTTTCTCTTGTTTGCATCGGTGTTTCATTATTGATGTCTCCCGATTCAAATGCTTTTTCAGGAGCTCTTGTAGGTTCTGGAGATTTAGAACTTTTTAAAAACTCAAAAGAAAGGGGAATAAAAAAAATTCTTAAATATACAATGTTATCAGCGGGCATTTTGCTCTTCATTTTAAGTATAGTTTTAAGAATTTTAATAAAATAATTTATGGTTAATGAACAACAGATAGAAAATTTAATTAAACAAAATCCTTATATTGATTTTTTAAATTTAGCTAAAAAAGCAAAAATTAAAATTCAAGATAACAAAAAATTAACACAGATTTTGTTTAGATTAAAAGATGCTTATAGAATTACTGAACCTAAAAAAGGTTTTTATGTTGCTTTAGAACACTCTAGTGATATTAAGGGTGTTTTAAAATTTGTTCAAGAGGGTAAATTTGCTTTTATTGACTTAGAAAACTCGCAGAACATAAGTGAAAGTTATTTTGTTCCCAAAAATGAATTTAACGGCGCAATTAACAATGATTTAGTTTCAGCAAGTGTCTACAAAATGCTTGATAAAGATAAAGAAAAACAATTTGCGGCCGTTAAAAAAGTTCTTGAAAGAAGTGTCACACAAATTACCGGAATATATGAAAAGGGTGATAAATTCCCTATTTTTAAACCTATTAATAAAATTTACAATTCTTTAAAATTTAAAGTTTTAGGAAGTGAAATAACAGTTGAAAGTGATGATATTGTTTTAGCTCAAATTGTAGATAATAAAAATGGACTTACAGGAATTAAATTCATTAAAAAAATTTCTTCTACTTCTAATCCAATGGGCTTTGTGCAAGCCTTAATTAGTGAAAAAAATGTTCCTTCTTCTTTTCCAAAAGAAGTAATGGATCATGCACATTTTATTCCTGATGAAATTGCTAATGAAAATCAAAGTGAGAGACTTGATTTAAGAAATGAATTAATTGTTACTATTGATGGTAACGATACAAAAGATTTTGATGATGCTATTAACGTAAAACAAATTGACGAGAACACTTATGAATTAGGTGTCCATATTGCAGATGTTTCACATTACGTTCATGAAAATGATCCAATTGATATTGAAGCTTTAAATAGAGGAACTTCAATTTATTTGATGGATAGAGTTATCCCTATGCTTCCCGAAAAATTATCTAATGGTATATGTTCTCTTAATCCCAATGTAGATCGCTTTACAATGTCAATTATCATGAAAATTGATAAAGAGGGAAACACATTAAGCACAGATTTAAAGCAAACAATTATTAATTCAAAATATAGATTAACATATGATAGAGTTAATGAATTTATTAATGAAAATAAAAAATTCGAAGATGAAAATTTAAATCAAATGTTAGAAAAAGCTGTTGCTTTAGCTAAAATCATCAGAAATTTCAAAAATAATCAAGGCTACATAGATTTTGAAATTGTTGAACCCTACATTAAATTAGATGAAAACGGAAAAGTTATCGATATATTAACTAAAGCAACTGGATTTGCTGAAAATCTCATTGAAGATTTCATGGTTAGAGCAAATGAAGAGGTGGCTAAATATTTAACAAGACACAAGTTTCCTGCTATGTATAGAATCCATGAAAAACCAAGCGAAGAAAAACTGGACTATTTTATTTCTGTTTTAAATGAACTAAATATTAATGTTAATATTGATCGTAATAAAATAACTCCAAAATCATTTCAAAAAATCATTAATGCAATTAAAGAACAAAGACATGACGAATTTCTTAAAATTTTATTTTTAAGAACGATGTCTAAAGCTATTTACGCTGCAGAAAATATTGGCCATTTTGGTTTAGCTAGTGAAGATTATTGCCATTTTACAAGTCCTATACGTAGATATCCAGATCTTGTGATTCATAGAATTATAAGAGACTTAGTTTTAAATAAAAAACTTGACAGAATTTCACATTACAAAATGAATTTGCCATTAATTGCTCAACAAAATTCTAATTCTGAACAAAACGCAGTACAAATTGAACGTGATACTAATGATTTAAAATATGCTGAATATTGAAATTCAAGAATTGGCCAAATTATCAAAGGACAAGTTGTAAGTATTCAATCATTTGGTATGTTTGTTGAATTTTCAAATAAAACTGAAGCAATGGTTCATATTTCTAATATGTGCGATACACCTTTTGAAACAAATGAATTAAAAACAGAATTAATTTCTGAAAATAAAAAAATTAAACTTGGTGATTTTGTAGATGTTGTTATTATTGGAGCAGATATAGCTAATGGAAAAGTTGACGCTGCTTTAGCTAATTGCCCTGTAAAATAGTCATGTTAGAAAAATTTAAAAATAGAAATTTAGTTAAAAACTCTCTTGGTTTTGATTCGAATTTGTTTGTTTATCAAGATAAAGATATGTTTAACTATTCTGTTGATACTATTTTATTAGCTAATTTTGTTTTTATAAATCACAAAATACACAACATTTTAGAAATAGGAACAAACAATGGTGCTCTTTCTATTTTTTTGGCCGAAAGAGATGAAAAGTTAAAAATTGATGCTCTTGAAATTCAAAAATCTGCTATTGAAGTTGCAGATTTAAATGTAAAACTTAATAAAAAAGAAAAACAAATTAATTTAATTAATGAGGATTTTAATCTTTTTTGAAAAAATATGATTAAAACTTCTTCAAAAAAATATGATTCAATTGTTTGTAATCCTCCTTTTTACACTGTAAGCAAGACGAAAATGAGTAAAAAAGTAAGTAATGAAATGCTTATAGCAACTCATGAAATTATGTTAAATTTAGAACAAATTATTGAAGGTTGTTCTAAAATAATTGAACAAAAAGGATATCTATCAATGGTTATTCCTGTCGAAAGACTTGTGGATTGCTTTTGTTTAATGAGGCAATATAAATTTGAACCTAAAAGAGTTCAGTTTATTATTCCAAGAATTCAGGATAAACCAAAATTAGTTCTTGTTGAAGCTAGATATCAAGCTGGTTGAGGCGTTCATTTTCTTCCTAATTTATATTTACATGATCCAAATAATAAAATTGATCATGAATACTTGGATGAAATAAAAAAATTGTATAAGCCTATAAAAAAGATTGATAAGGATAATAATTAATTATGAAAAAGAAAACTTTTTATATTACTACTCCAATTTATTATGCTTCAGGACCTTTACATATTGGTCATTTATATTGCACCATTATGGCTTGAACTATTAGAAACTACAAAAAAAGTCAAGGTTATGAAACTAAATTTTTAACAGGTAGTGATGAACATGGTCAAAAAATTGCAAATAAGGCTAAACTAAAAAATATTGAACCTAAACAATTTGTTGATGAACTTGTTACAACTTATAAAGAAATGTGACAAAAATGAAATATTGATTTTGATTATTTTAGTAGAACAACTGCTCCGCATCATGAAGAAGCAGTTAAGCAAATTTTTAGCTGATTTTTAAAAAATGATTTTATTTACAAAAGTAAATATGAAGGATTATACTCTGTTGAAGATGAAGAATTTTTAACCAAAAATCAGGCAACTTTCAAAGATGGTGAATATTTTCACCCTTCATCAGGTCATAAACTTGTTGTAATGAGTGAAGAAAGCTATTTCTTTAAAATTCAAAAGATGCAAGACTGATGAGTTAATTATGTTAAATCACATGGAGATTTCTTAATGCCTGATAAAGTTGTTAATGAAATGTTCAACAATTTTGTTAACGAAGGTTTAGAAGATTTATCTGTTACGAGAACTAATGTAAAATGAGCTATTCCGGTAAATGAAGATTTTAATCATACTCTTTATGTTTGGCTTGATGCTTTATTTAATTATGTAACTGCTTTGGGTTATAACGTTAATGAATCTAATTCTCATGACTACTTGAAATACTGAGTTAATGGTGATGAAATTGTTCATCTTTTAGGTAAAGAAATTTCTCGTTTTCACTTTATTTATTGACCTATGTTTTTAGAAGCTTTAGGTCTAAAGTTGCCAACAAAAATTATTAGTCATGGACTTTTGAGAGATAAAGATGGTCGTAAAATGTCTAAATCTCTTAATAATGTCATTGAACCACAATATTTGTTAGACAAATATCATGATGAAATGATTAAATACTTTTTCGCTTCACAAGTTGTTTTTGGAGATGATGCAAATTTTGGAGAAGATAAACTTAAAGAAGTTATCAATGCTGATTTAGTTAATAACTTTGGAAACTTAATTTCAAGAACATTAAAAATGTTGGATAATTCTTTCCCTAACGGTCTTGTTTATAGACAAAGTGAAAAAAGTATTCATAAAAATATTGATAGTGAAATTATTGCTTTTGTTTCTTCATATACAAAAGAAATGGATCAATATAAAATAGATAAAGGTTTAAAATTAGCAATTGAATTAGGAAATAAACTAAATAAATACATTGATGAAACTACTCCATGAAAATTAACTAATAATTTAGATGAATTAGAACTAATTTTGAGTAGATTGTTGAATGGAATATATGCAATGGCATTTGCATTGCAAATTTCGCTTCCTAGAAAAATTGCTGAAGTAGCTAAAGCCTTAAATATTCAAACAATAGATAAAGATTTAATTACAAACTTTAATAAGTTTGATAACATAAAACCGCAAGCCAAATTCATGCTATTTGAAAGGTTAAAATAATGATTTATTTAGTTCTTAAACACATGAAAATTAAAAATGAATATAAAGAAGCATTTTTAAAACAAATTATTGAATGACAGAAAGTTGCTAAAAAAGAAGAATTGAATCTTTCTATTGATGCTTCTTGAAAAGACGAAAATAACTTAGTTATAGTAGAAAGATGAAGTTCAGCAAAAGCTTTTGATAAATATGTGGCAACCGAAGAATATAAACAGATGTGAAATAATATTCTTCCACTTCTTGATGCTAAACCTCTTGTCTTAAAGTATGAAACGTTAATTTAATGCACATAAAAGTGCATTTTTTTATATAAAAAATAAGTAACCTTAACCAGTTACTTATTAATTATTATTTTTCTTCTGTTTTTTCAGCAGTTTCTTCCGCTTTAACTTCTTCAAGCGAAACATAGTTAGCAATTGCTTTATCTGCTTCTTTTAAAGCTTTTTCGTATTTAGCATATGCAGCTTCATCGAATTTTTTCAAAATCAATGCTTTAATTTTCAAGTCTTCAATTTGAGCTTTAAATCTGTCTTTGATTTGTGGATTTGATTCAACAAATGATTTCACTGATGAACCTTCCATACCCATTGTTAAAGCTTGTAATCTGTAAATATCTTCGTAATCAGATTCTTCAATTTTAACTTCTTTTTTAACTTCATCAACGATTTTCATGATGATTAAAGAACGTTTAATTTTTACTTTTTCTTCTTCAGCGATTAATTTGTCTAATTCTTCTTCGCTTTGTCCTAATAATTCAAGATAATCTTTAAATTTAACACCTTGTTGTTTAAGAACTGCTTTAATTTCATCTTTTCTTTTTGAAACTTCACGATTAAGAATTAATTTGTTAATTGTTACATCATTAGAATTTAATACTTGTTCAATAACTTCATCGATGTATTTATCTAAAGCAACCATTAATTTTTGTTTGCCCATTAAAATAGTTAAAGCTTTTTTAGCTTCTTCAACTGTTTTAGCTTTTGAACCAACATTTAATTGATGTAAGTTATTTTCATTCAATTCAACTTGCTCTGGTCTTTTAGCTTCAAGAATTTCAACTTCAAATTCTGCTTTTTGTCCTGCTAATTTTGAAACTGGATATTGTTCTGGGAAAGTTACTTTAACTGTTCCTTTTCAACCTACATTTTTACCAACTAATTGGTCTTCATATGTGTCAATAAAAGTTTTTGAACCTAATTTTAATTCAAAGTTTTCAGCTGATCCACCATCGAATAATTCATCATTTACATATCCTTTGTAATTGATTGTTACTGTGTCACCTAGCTGAGTTTTATCTTTTTTGTCAATTGGCAATAATAAGGCAGTTTCTTTTAATCTTTCAGCAATGAAATCATCCACATCTTTAGCAGTTGGTTTTTCAATAGCAATTTTTGCTTTGGCTTTTGAGAGATCAATTTTATCTAAATCAGTATCAAGTGGGAAAATAACTTCCAATTCTAATTCTTCTTCGCTAACTTTTTTAAGTTCTAAAGAAGGCGCAAAAATAACTCTTTTGCTTTCTTTTTGCACTTCTTCAAAAATTGCTTTTTCATTTTTAGCTAAATATTGATTTAATGCCTTGTTGAAAACATCACCCATGTTTAATCTTTGTTCAAGAATATGTTTTGGAGCTTTACCTGGACGATATCCTGGAACTTTAATTTTTGAACTAACTTCTTTTTTTGCTTTTTCAACAAGAGATGTTCATTCGTCACCAGAAACTTTAACAACTTTTTTAATTTCTGCGTTCTTTTCGTCTAAAACGATTGTTTTGTTTGACATTGTTCTCCTTCAATGATAATGTGTATTATAACTAGTATAAATATAATGATAATTATAATATAAATAAAAAAAATACTAGTTCTATATATTATTTAAATACTTATGGACATTATTTGTGATACTTTTTGTTATTTAAAATCATAAAAGCTCGATATATTTGCTCACTTAGCATGACTTTAAAAAGTTGATGTGGAAATGTCATTTTTGAAAAAGAAATTTTCAAATGATTCGGAATTAAATCCTCCACCATACCGTCTGATCCGCCTATAATAAAGTTAATTTTGTCAAATTCTTTTATTTGTTCTGCGAATAATTCAGACTCAACTTGTTTGCCTTTTAATGAAAGAAGAAAAATTTTTGCATCTTTATCTAAATTTTCAATTATTAATTTGGTTTCTTTTAATTTTTTTTCTTCAATATTTTTAATTTCAGAAAATTCTTTTAATTCAAGATTTATAAATTCGCAAAAATGTTGAATATTTTTGGAATAATCCACAAAAAGTGCTTTAAATAAGGGAGATAAGGAGCCTATAGAAATTATTTTAATTTTCTTCATTTTTCTTACGTGTTGTTTCTAAATAAAACAATAACATTTGAATATCTGCAGGATTAATTCCACTAATTCTGCTTGCTTGTCCAATTGTTGATGGTTTTATTTTATTTAACTTTTGTTTTGCTTCAGTTGCTATATTCACTATTTTGTCATAATCAAGATCACTAGGAATTTTATAATTTTCTAATCTTACAGCCTTATTTGCATCACTTTTTTGTTTTTCGATATATCCGTATAAACGAACCATTATTGTTAATTCATCGCGATAAGGAAAATCAGATAAAACATCAATTGGATCAACTTCAGGACGTGCTAAAACTTTTAATAAAGTTTGTCCATTAAAAATTTCATATTTTTGAGCCAATTCACTTTTGCTTGATAAATATGAATTAGATAATTCTTCGATTTTTTTGTCAATTAAAGCGTATTTTTCAATTACTTTGTCATATTCATCTTGATTTATCATTCTAGTTTTTAAAGCATATTCAGCCAATCTTATATCAGCATTATCGTTTCTTAACAATAGTCTATATTCAGCTCTACTTGTAAGCATTCTATATGGTTCTTTTGTACCTTTAGTAACTAAATCATCAATTAAAACACCAATATAACCATGATTTCTTAATACAACAATTTCTTCTTCATCTTCTAATTTTTGTCCGGCATTAATTCCTGCAATTAAACCCTGTGCAGCAGCTTCTTCATAACCGCTAGTTCCATTAATTTGACCAGCGGTATATAAATTTGCAACCACTTTGGTTTCTAAAGTACTTTTAAGTTGTAAAGGATCAATTGCGTCATATTCAATCGCATAAGCTCATTTTTGAACTTTTGCATTTTCTAAACCAGGAATTGTTTTAATTATTTCTTTTTGAATTTCTACGGGCATTGATGTTGAAAGTCCGTTTACATATGTGATTGATCCATCAGCAGTTTCAGGTTCAAAGAAAATTTGGTGTCTTTCTTTTGTTGCAAATTTAACAATTTTATCTTCAATTGATGGACAGTATCTTGGTCCTATTCCTTGAATTAATCCAGAATACATAGCACTTTTTTCTAAATTTTCATTAATAATTTTGTGTGTTTCTGGTGTAGTGTATGTTAAATAACAAGCAATTTGTTTTGGTAATTTAACATTTGAACGATTTGAAAAACTTAAATTAATATCTTCTAAAACTTCTTCAGTTACTTTTGAATAGTCTATTGAATCTGAATAAATTCTAGGTGGTGTTCCTGTTTTTAATCTTTGTAAATTAAATCCTTTGTCAAGTAGTGACTTGCTTAATTTTGATGTGGTTTTTTCATTATCTGGTCCACTTTTAACTGCTTCATTACCTCTCAAAATTCTTGAATCCATGTAAGTACCAGTTGTAATAACCCCAACTTTTGCAGAAATATAACCATTTTGTTCTAATTTAACACCTACAAACTGATTATTTTCATTAGTTAAAATTTCCTCAGCAACATCTTCAATAAGTGTCAAATTTGGCTGTTTTATAGCATATTCGTAAATTATTTTGCTATATTTTTCTTTATCAATTTGTGCTCTTAAAGCTCTTACTGCAGGACCTTTTGATTGATTAAGCATTTTAAGTTGAATCATTGCTAAATCAGCTCAATATCCTTGCATTCCACCCAAAGCATCGATTTCTCTAGTAATAATACCTTTTGCGGGTCCTCCAATTGATGGATTACATGGCATCATTCCCAAACGATTTTTGTTTAAAGAAATTAAGGCAGTGTTATGTCCTTTTTTTGATAAGGCAAAGGCAGCTTCCAAACCAGCATGTCCTCCACCAATAACAACGGCATCAAAAGTTTTATAAATATTTTTCATCATAATAAATAATATTTTATATACAAATTTAAAAAAGTTGTTATAATAACATAGCAAATTGGCGAATGTGGTGAAGTGGTTAACACAGCGGGTTGTGGTCCCGTCATGCGCGGGTTCGAATCCCGTCATTCGCCCCATTTTTTTTATTTCTTTTTTTACCTTATATAATATAAAAATATGAAAACTCCTGCTCATTTAGAAATTAAAAAATCAAAATTTTATAGTTATGCTTTTGATATTCAGTCAAAAGAAGATGTTTTATATTTTGATAACGAAGTAAAAAAACTGTATAAAAAACCAACCCACGTTTGTTATGGTTATGTTTTTTTAAAAGATGGAGTAATAAATGGCGGATTTAATGATGATGGAGAACCAAAAGGTACTGCAGGTCGTCCCATTCGTGATTTATTATTAATGAAAAAAATAACAAACAAAGTAATTATTGTTGTTCGTTATTTTGGTGGAAAAGAATTAGGGGCCGGTGGTTTAATTAGGGCTTATTCAAAGAGTGCATCTTTAGCTTTAGATATAGATGGAGATAAATAATGATTGCTGTAATTGGGAAAATAGGTGTTGGGAAAACCACTTTTCTAAGTGAAATAAAAAAAATGGGGTATAAAGTATTTAATTCTGACGAGTTTATTAAATCTGAATATAAAACTGATGGTCTTCTTTATAAAGCAATTAAAAAAGAATTTGGAACTTTACTTTTAGATGAGTTTGGGGTGAATAAAGAAAAAATTCGGCAATGAATTAAAGATGATATAAAAAATTTAGATTTATTAGAAAAGTGCATTTATCCAATAATTTTTGACCATTTAAACACTTATTGTTATGATTTTGCTGAAGTCCCAAATTTAACAACTAAAAATGGGAATTTTGCAAAGTTATTTAAAATTGTTTTGTGTCTCGAAACTAGCGAAAAAAATCAAGTAAAAAATCTCAAAAAAAGAAATGTGAATAAACTAACAATTCGTTTATTAAATGCTAAAAATGATCCAAAATTAATAAAAAATCAACTTTTTAAAGAAAAAATAATTGTGGATATCTATGGGCAAAACTTTAAAAATTGAGCTAGAAATAAAAAATTTTTAGAATGCTTATTTTCTCTTTTATAAAATAACTTTAAACCATGTTTAAAAGTTAAATTTATAAAGGAGTTGTTATGTTAAAGAAATTAAATTATCCATTATTTAAAGTAACATTTAAAAATCCTGTTTCAGGGGAAGATTTAAGAAATTTACGTAAATTTTATACTCCACTTTTAGGAAGCCACGCCATTATTCTCTATGAATATTTAAGAGATTTAACATTGAGTCAAAATGATAATGGTTATCATGATTTTAATATGCTTCAACATTTTTTGAATTTGTCCGCAGAAGACTTAAACCAAGCAAGAAATAAGTTAGAAGCTGTTTCATTATTAACAGTTTTCGAAGATGAATTTAAACAAATTAGTTTATTACGTTTGGAAACTCCTCTTAATAACAAAACTATTAAAAAGAATTTTGCGCTTAAAAATAAATTAATTAAATTAATCGGTAAAGAAAACTTTAAAAAATTAACTGAAGAGTACATTTTAAGAGATACTGAAACAACACACTTAAAAGATGTTTCTGCTAATTACAATGATGTTTTTAATGAAGATGAAGAATTTGATTTTCTTTTCAATACTCAAGAATTACAGTTAGTTCAAAGCGAATTTAAAACAATTGAATCTAGTTTAAATAATCAAAAACTTCCAGACTTAAAGTATAAAAATATATATGAAGCTCTTATTAAAGATTCATCAGAAAATTTTTATGCTCAATTAACTAAAACAACCATTGATCAAGAAACATATAATTTAATTAATAAAGCTTATTTAATGGGTTTTAATGACCAATGTATTAATTTAGTTTTCTATTATGCATATGAAATTAACAATAAAAAAATTAATTGTGCTTATGTAGAAAAAATATTAAATGATTTCTATGAAAAAGATGTTACTGATTTTAATGTAATTGAATCATATCTAGACAATGTTATGGCTTCAAAAAATACAAAAGTAGGAACAAGCAAAGCACTTTATAAAACTTCTTATATCTTAAGTTTGCAAAAAGAAGAAGAATCACAAACACTTTGATAGGAAAAACATGAACAAACAGAATAAAACCAATGTCCCTATGAATAAGTCCTATCAGTCATTTAGTGAAATTTTAAATTTTGATGAGAATGACTTAAAAAAAGCAACTTTAAAATATTTGAAAAAATATAAAGTTATTCAAGAGGCCATAAAAATTAATAGCATCACTGATGAAGAATTATTTACCAATTCATTTTTATTTTTGGAAATAATTGAAGATGGAAAAAGAAAAAATTCACCTCTATATGAATTTTTTGTAGGAAGAAAAAACACTGGTGAATTAATTATTAAAAAAGAGTTATCAAGCAAAAACACATACATTAAGAATTTAAACTTATGATTAACAGAAATTAGTGAACCGAAACAAAACTTGGATTTCAAAAAAATTTCTTTTGTTGAAAATAGACATGTAAAAGAAGAATTAGTTAATAAAATTACAGAACTTATCAAGAATCCCAATTTTAAGAATTTCAAAGGATTTTTTCTTCATTCAAAAAAAGCAACAGGTAAATCATTTTTTTTACAAGCATGTGCCAATGAACTTGCTAATGAAAAAATTTCTGTGGCTTACATTTTAACTGATGAATTACAAAAATTTGTGTATTCTTCTTTTGACAAAAATAAAGGTATTAATGAATTAAAACATTTGTTAGCCACTGTTTCAGTCTTAATTTTAGATAACTTTTCTTTAATTAAAATAAGCGAATATTTTGTTAATGACTTTTTATGAGATATCATTAGCCAAAGATTAAGAGATAACAAACTTATTTTCTTTGCTTCATCACATTCAATTGATGAAACCGAAAATATTTTTATTGCAAATATTGAAAAAAGTAAACACTTGACTACAAAAATGTTTGAGTTAATTAGAAATAATACTATCGAATATGAGTATTAAAACAAAATAAAAAAGAGGTTTTCCTCTTTTTTATTTTTGTCTTCTTAATGTTGGGAATAAAAGAACATCTCTAATTGAACTGGTTTCTGTCAATAACATCACAAGACGATCGATTCCAATTCCACAACCTCCCGCTGGAGGCATTCCATATTCTAATGCATCTACAAAGTCATAATCAATGTCACTAGCTTCGTCATTTCCTTTGTTTTTTTCGTCCAATTGAGCTTCAAAGCGCTCTAATTGGTCAATTGGATCACTAAGTTCTGTATACATGTTTGCATACTCTTTAGTGTTAATAAATAATTCAACACGTTCTGTAAATCTTGGATCATCTTCTTTAGCACTCAATGGTGAAATTTCAATTGGGTGTCCATACACGAAAGTTGGTTGAATCAATGTTTCTTCAATTAATTCTTCGTATAATGAATTAATAATGTGACCAACAGTATAAAATTTTTCTAATTTAGCGCCATGTTTTTTTGCTACAGTTATAGCATCTTCAAGAGAAATATTTCTAAAATCTACTCCTGTTGCTTCATTAACTGCATCCACCATATTTAAACGTTTAAATGGTTGTGATAAATCAACTTCAACACCGTTGTTGATGAATTTTCATTTGCCTAATTTTTCACATAATTGTTTAATTAAAGTTTCTGTTCTTTCCATCATACCTTGAGCATTTGAATAAGCTTCATAAAATTCAATTGTAGTGAATTCAGGATTATGTGTTGTGTCATAACCTTCGTTTCTAAAAATTCTTCCCATTTCATAAACTCTATCAAATCCACCAACCACTAATTTTTTAAGTGGAATTTCTGTTGCTATTCTTAAAACGAATTCTTGGTTTAAAGAATTATGGTGTGTTTTAAATGGTCTTGCCGCAGCGCCAGATAAATAATCATGTAAAAAAGGTGTTTCTGCTTCAATGTAATCTAATGAGTTAAAGTAATCTCTAATTCATTGAACAATTTTAGTTCTTAATTTAAATCTCTCTCTTGATTCTTCATTAGTAATTAAATCTACATAACGACGACGATATCTTTCTTCTGTATCAGTTAAACCATGGTATTTTTCTGGTAATGGTTTAAGAGATTTAGTTAAAATTTCAAGTTTTTCAACTCTTACACAAACAGCATCTGTTTGTGTTTTCATTAAAGGTCCACTTACTCAAATAATGTCACCTATATCTAATGTTTCAACTAGTGATTCTAAATGTGATAATTCTTTTTTATTGAAATAAGCTTGAATTTGACCTTTATAGTCTTGGATCACTAAAAATGGTCCACGTTTGATCATTAATCTTCCTGCAACATTTTTAACAATATTTTTATCTTCTAATTCTGTTTTATTTAATTTTTCATACTCACTAATAATATTTTTACTATATTCTAATTTACCTAAGTTGTATGCTTTTTTAAACGGATTAATTCCATTTTTAGCATATTCATCTAATTTATTCCTGCGAACTTGTTCTTGTTCAGTATATTTACTCATGTTTACTCCTAATTTAATTTTGTTGTTTTCTTATTACTTAGTAATAGTATTAATATATACGTATAATTATAAATAATTTACAAAAATCTTAATTTTTATCTTTTCTCTTTTCGAGAACACTAAATCAGCTATAAAAAAGATTAAAAAAACAACTTTGCAGTTGTTTAAAATTTTATTTTTCAGAAAATTCAGTTCTTTTTTGCAATTGTATAACTTGAATAATATGTTTTATAATAAGCCTCATTAACTATAATTCCCAACATCAGACAGTAACTTAATGTAGAAACAAACAATGCCACATACATAAAGGTTCCAATCAGTCCGTATTTACTATAGTTAATTAAAGAAGTTAAATATCCAAAACTCATAATAAAAATTCATATAGGTAAAACGGCAACTAAAACTCCAGGAAATATGGATGTAAATGGGACTTTAAAACTTGGAGTTAATTTAAATAGTAAAAGAGTACCCAAGTATAAAAAGATTAATAAATAAACAGAAAATGAAGAGTAAAAGAAAATTATTTGTGAATTATTATTAGTAAAAACTTTTACAAATGAAGAGTAAATTAGAATGTAGAGCGCAATACCCAAAAATAAGTATATGCTTATTCCCATAACAATAAAAAGTCCTTTTAAACGGTTAGTAAACCAGTTACCTAAAAATTCATGTTTATAAATGTAATTTTGACTATAAACAAATTTTGCAAACCCGTTTGAACTTAATCATAATGAAGCAAGTAAAAGAAAAATTATAGAAATATATTGCAATCCTTCATGTGATTTGCTAGTTATTTGTAAGTCTAAAATACTTTGTATACCCGGAATAATTTTAGACATTATCAATTGAATAAATATTTGGTTATAACCATCAATTAGTGACAATAAAGTCATAATTATAGTTATAATCGGAACAAAGGATATTAAAAAATAAAATGAAAGAGACAGTGGAATAAATACTAGATCTTTACTAATGAACTTATCGTATGTACGATTTATTAGTTCTTTTGTTTTTATTTTATTTTTTCATCCTATTTTTGGCGTCGCAATTTTTAAAATTATTTTTAAAAAGAATTTAATTACTTCTTCGATGAATGATCATCTGTTTTTATTTATAGGAATAATGTTTTTTGTTAATCAAGATTTTTTTAAAGAATTTCTATAACTTTTTTTTAAATCTTTTTGTTGCAAACCCGTTAGAATGTTTTTCTTATTATTTTTCATTTAAGCCTTAAATTAAAATTTATCAATTTGTTCAATTCTCGCTTGGTGTCTGCCACCTTCAAAATTAGTTTCAAGATATTTATCTACTATTGCTTTTGCCTCATTAAAAGACAACAATCTTCCTCCCATAACTAAAACATTAGCGTTATTATGCAATTTTGCCAATTCCGCATCTTGAACGGTTGTTACTCTTGCTGCTCTAATGTTTTTATGTCTATTTAAAGCATATGAAATACCTAATCCGGTTCCACAAAATCCTAAACCAAAATCTACATCTTTGTTTTCTTCTAAATAATTAGCTAACTTATGTCCTTGTTCTGCATATGAAACAGGATTTAAAGAATTTTCTGGTCCCAAATCCATTGTTTTAAAGCCTTTTTCTTCCATGTATTGTTTTAATTGATTTTTTAAATCTGCTCCGGCATGATCACTAGCTAAAGCAATAATTTTGTTGTTTGACATATTTTCTCCTTAAACTTTTGCAATAATTTTATCTTTTTAGTTCTTTTAATAATAATCATATCTAAAACTAAATAATATTAATATGAAAATTACCAAACAAAATGATATAAAAGATTGTGGATTACATATTTTACAGTTTTTTGCACTATATCACAATGATCAATACATTGACATAAACTACTTAAAACTTAATGCATCATACAATGAAAATGGAATAAACATAAATTCTCTTAAAGATCAAGCTAAAAAAATTAATTTAGAACTTAAATCTTACAGTTGCGATTTTCTCACTTTGGAAAAAATTTCAGAAAAAAATTTACCAATTGTACTTTTAATAAACAAAAATGGACTGAATCATTTTGTAATTTTAGAAAAAATTAAAAATTATAAATTTTATATTCAAGATTCTTCAATTGGTGATCGAACAGTCTATAAAAAAGATGAATTGGAAAAAATATTTCTTAATGTTGTATTAACTTTTGACAAAATTGAAAATACAAAAAATATTGATATCGTCTTAAACAATAAATTTAGTGAGTTTTCAGAATTTAAAAAAGAAACTTTTTTAGTTTTTCTTATTTCCATTTTAAATTTGTTTTTTTCCTTTTCTGTTTCCTTGTTTTTTAAAATAGTTTTTGATTTTTTAATTCCTAATAATTTATCTGAAAATTTAATAATTCTTTCCATTGTTTTTTTATTACTTAATTCATTTAAATTTATTAATTCATTTTTAAAAAACATTATTTTGAAAAAAGTAACTATGAAAATAGAAAATAAAATAACTACTGCTTTGCTTAACAAATTATCTCATTGTGATGAGAAAACTTTAAATAAATTAACTACAAATGAATATATTAAAAAATTTTCATACATTCCCTTTATTGCTGAATATAAAGCTAACTTTACTCATTCTATATTATTTGAAACCTTTTCAATAATTGGATCAATACTTATTTTAATTTGATTGCACTTTTGACTATTTTCAATTGTCTTTATAATCTTATTTATAAGCTTATTAGTAAATTTTGCTTTTCATATAAAAATTAAAAAAACTTATCCTTTGGTTTTAAATGCCAATCTGGAGAAACTAATAGCAGACATGAATATTATTAATTCTAAAAATAACTTTTTAAATTCTGATTCTTATAATTTTTTTAAAAAAATTAACAACGAAAAATTATTTTTGTATCAAAAAAATAACTTTAGTTTTTTTAACAGTCTAAACTCTAAAAATTATTTTATAGATTTAATAATGGGTAACTTAAATCTTATTATTGTTTTTGTTGGTGGAATTTTTATTTTTTCTAATCAAATTTCATTTGGAATCTTAATGATGTTTATTTCTATTTCAAATTTTCTCTTTATGCCTGCTAATTCACTATTTTCTATTTTTTTAAATAAATCTCTCTTAAATTCACAGCAATCTGAATTAAATTTCATTTTAAATTTTTCAGAAAAAGAAACAAATGGAAAATTTAAAATTTCTAAAATTAATGAAATAGAGATAAATAATTTACTTTTTGAATATGAAGTTGATAAAAAGATTGTTAATTTAAAACATTTTTTAATAAACCAAAATATTCAAATAAATGGAAAAAACGGCTCAGGAAAAAGTTCTTTTTTAAATTTGATTGCTTTTTTAAACTTTCCAACAAATGGTTCTATAAAAATAAACAACATTGAATATAAAAATATTGATATTGAAGATTTGCAAAATAATATTTGTTTTATCAAACAAAATGAATTTTTACCTAGTACATCAATTTATGAATATGTTACTGAAAATAATGAGAAAAAAATCGAGTTTCTAAATAATCTTTTAAATAACAAACAATTTGCTGAAATTATTAATCTAATGAGAATTAATTTTCAAAGTCAAATTATTGATGGTGGTAAAAACTTTTCTAGTGGACAAAAACAATTTATTTCACTGCTTAAATTATTCACTAAGAACTATAAATTAGTTATTTTGGATGAAGCATTTGAAAATATTTCTTTTGAAATTTATTCAAAAATAAAAGCATTAATAAAAGAGATTTTTGTTTCTTCCTTATTTATTGAAGTTAGTCATTCTAAAAAATATGTTTTTACAAATAAAGAGGTGGACTTTGAAAAAATTAACCAACTCTAATAAAATTATTGTTTTTTCAATATTTTTGATTATCTTACTTTTTGTTTTCTTCATTATTTTCATTTATTTCTATAAATTAAATAAATTTGAATATGTACAACTTGAAAATGTTGATGAACATACTTTTAGAACTATAAATAAGGCTAAGAACAGAAATTTATTTAAGATAAATCAAGAAATCGTGTTTATCATTGAAAATGAAAAAATAAATTTAACAACTAGAAAAATTTATGTACAAAATGATTGAATTTATATTGTTTTTCATTCATTTAAAAATAAGTTAAACATCCTTCCAAAAGACAATGTTCTTGCAAAAATTGTTATAGATAAAATTTCACTTTTGAATAAACTATTTCAGCTATAAATAAGTCATATTTATATATAATAGAACTATGGTCGAATTAAACATTGATAAACAATATGGAAATTCATTTAAATTTGAAAAAGAATATAAGCAAATTCTCTTGAATCTCAAAAAAGTTTTTAATATCAAACAAATTGTTTCTGTTGATGTAACAATTGTTAATAATGAAGAAATTCAAAAATTGAATAAAACTTATCGTGGAAAAGATTACCCCACAGATATTCTTTCTTTTGATTTTGGTGATTTAGATCTTTATAATGATATGCCCGTTTTACCACTCGGAGAACTTGTTATTAGCGCTGATAAAGTGGAAACACAAGCAGATGAATTTGGACATAGCGTAAAAAGAGAATATTGCTATCTATTTTCACACGGATTAATTCATCTGATGGGTTATGACCATGAAGAAGAAAATGAAAGAAAAATTATGAATGATTTAGTTGATCAAATTTTTTTACCATTAAACATTACAAGGGATTAAAAAATGAAAATCAAAAAATTACAAGAGTTATTAAACTATTCTTATAGTCCATGATCAAAATTTAAAGTTGCAGCAATTGCTGTTGATGAAAACGGAAAAGAATTTTATGGTGTAAATGTAGAGAATGCCGCTTTTCCTTCAGGCCTTTGTGCAGAAAGATCAGCATTATTTGGATCTGTTGCATACGGAGGAAAAGTTGGTTCTTTTAAAGAAATTTACGTTATGGCTTCTACAGATGAAATTACTTCTCCTTGTGCGGGTTGTAGACAAGTTTTAACTGAATTTATGCCTGATGATGCAAAAATTATCTTAATTAATCAAAAAGGAGACAAACAATTAGTAATTACAGTAAAAGATCTTGTCCCTCTTCCAATTAGAGCGGAGCAAATTAAATAATGAAAATAGCAATGATTTCGATTATAGGAAGACCTAATGTTGGAAAATCTTCTTTAATGAATCAAATACTAGACTATAACGTTTCTATTGTGTCCAATGTGCCACAAACCACTAGAGATCAAATTACAGGTATTTATAACGATGAAAACTATCAAATCGTTTTCATCGATACTCCCGGCATTCATAAACCACTAAACTTGCTCGGTGAACAATTAAATAAAAATGCTTATGACACAATCAAAGACATTGATTGTATTTTGTTTCTTAGCCCAATTAATGAAAAAATTGCTGCGGGTGATTTAAATATTTTAGAAAAATTGAAAAATGTCAAAAACAAAATTGCGGTAATTACAAAAATAGATCTCGCTAAAAAACCAGAAGAAATTGAAAATAAAATAAATGAATTAAGAAACTTTGAATTTAGCAAAATTTTAAGTGTTTCAACAAAAAATAAAAGATCAATAAATGATTTAATTACGGTTCTAAAAGAATATTGCTATGAAGGTGAACCACTTTATGATACTGACGCAATTACTGATAAATCAATGCGCTTTATAACAAAAGAAATTATTCGTGAATCTGCTATTAATTTTCTAAAAGACGAATTACCACATTCAATTGCAGTTGAAGTCAATGAATTCAATGAAGATGAAGAAAATAACTTTATCGCAATTGAAGCGATAATTTATGTTAAAAAAGATTCGCAAAAAGGTATGTTAATAGGTAAAAATGGTTCAATGATAAAAAAAATTGGAATAGATGCCAGAAAAAAACTTACAACGCTTTTTGGTGCTAAAATTCAATTAAATACAAAGATAAAAGTAGCTAGAAAATGAATAGAAGACTCTAAAGCATTGAAAAAATTTGGTTACTAAGTTTTAAGGAAAGTTATTATGGAAAGAAAAATTTTAGACAAACTATTTAAAGGAAAAAAAATTGACGCCCTTATTTCTATGGCTCCCCAGACAAGATTATGATATTCAAAAGTTCAAACTACTGATGGATATCTTGTAGTAGAAAAAAATAAAGCTTACTTGTTTGTAGATGGAAGATACATTGAATATGCAAACAACAAAGCAGAAAATGTTGAGGTCATTTTACTTAACGGTGCAAAAACATTAAAAGACTTTTTTGCCAAAAAAGCTTATAAAAAAGTGGCATACGAACAAGATTATTTAACTTATGGAGATTTTCAAAAATTAAATAATCTTGTAAATCCTCAAGAAATTGAGTGAATTTCAGGACAAGGTTTAAGAATTATTAAATCAAACGAAGAAATTCAGTTAATTCAAAAAGCCGTAGATATTTCATTAGATGCGTATGCAGAATTAATTGAATGAGTGAAACCAGGAATGACTGAAAAAGAAGTTGCTGCTAGATTAAATTACTTAATGAAATTAAAAGGAGCGGACAAAGAAAGTTTTGATGAAATTGTTGCAACTGGTAAATATTCAGCTGAACCACATCATCATCCTACTGACGAAGTTTTAAAAGAAGGTGATTTATTAAAAGTTGATTTTGGAGCTTTATACAAAGGATATAGTGCTGATATTACTAGAACAATTGTGTTGGGTGGAAATGAAAATGTTTCTAACCCTAAGGCTTTAGAAATTTTACAAATTGTTGAAGAAGCTGCAAAAGCGGGTAGAGATGCAGTTAGACCTGGAATTAAAACTTCTGAAATTGACAAAATTTGTCGTGATTACATTACTGCAAAAGGTTATGGAGAATATTTTGTGCATTCAACAGGTCATGGATTAGGAATTGATGTTCATGAAGAACCTTATGTAAGTAAATTGGCAGATACTGTTTTAGAACCTGGAATGATAATTACTGTTGAACCTGGAATTTATATTGAAGGTTTAGGTGGAGCAAGAAATGAGGATGATGTTCTTGTAACTGAAACTGGAAGATATGTTTTATCTAAACCTTGAGAAAATTCTTAAAATGATTTTTTATAAAAAAGCACGTTTTTTAAGTCAAAATGTGCTTTTTTGTTTGAATTAATAATGTAATTTTATATAATCCCAATTATGAAAGAACTAGAAAAAATTACACCTTTAGAACAGGATTTTTCAAAGTGATACACAGATGTTGTCAAGCAGGGAAATTTAATTGCTTATGGTCCTGTTAAAGGAACTTTAATTTTTAAACCTAATGCGTATGGAATTTGAGAATTAATTCAACAAAATTTGAATGAAATTTTCAAAGAAAAAGGAATTCAGAATGTTTATCTGCCTCTTTTTATTCCAGAAAAATTACTTAACAAAGAAAAGGAACACATAAAAGGATTCAATCCTGAATTGGCAACTATAACTATGGTTGGCGACAAAAAAATTGATGAAAAAATTTTCGTAAGACCAACTTCAGAAGTTTTGTTTGCAGATCTTTTTAAAAATTCAATTGAATCTCATAAAGATTTACCCATCATCTATAATCAATGAGCAAACGTGGTTAGATGAGAAAAAACAACTAATCCGTTTTTAAGAAGTAGAGAATTTTTATGACAAGAAGGACACACATGTCACGCTGACCCTCTTGAAGCAAGACACTTTACCAAAATGATGATTTCTTGCTATGCAAGGTTTTTGAAAAACTTTTTGGCTCTACCTACTATTATTGGTAAAAAAACTGCTAATGAAAAATTTGCAGGGGCTTGTTCAACTTACACCGTTGAAGCAATGATGAAAGATGGAAGAGCACTTCAATCTGGAACAAGTCATTACCTAGCACAAAATTTTTCAAAACAATTTGATATTACATTTAAAAATAAATTTAATTTAACTGAACATGTTTATCAAACTTCTTGAGGTGTTTCTACTCGTCTTTTAGGCGCCATTATTATGACACATGGAGATAATCGTGGAATTGTAATTCCTCCACGTGTTGCGCCAACTCAAGTTATTATTTTAGAGCTTTTTGCAAACAAAAATCCTAAAATACATGAACTTTGTTTAGAACTAGAAAAAGATTTAGGAAGAAAATATCGTGTTAGTTTAGATGCTTCAGATAAAGGTCCTGGTTTTAAAGCTGCTAACGCCGAAATACAAGGTATTCCACTAAGATTAGAAATAGGACCAAAAGATTTTGAAAACAAAACTGTGACTTTAGTGCGTAGAGACAATTTAGAAAAAGAAGTTGTTGAATTAGCCAAAGTTAAAGATCGTATAGGGGAATTGTTAGATGCAATTCACAATAACCTCTATGAACAAGCCGAAAAAAGATTAAATGACAATACAGTTGTTGTTTATGAAGATTATGAACAATTTAAGGCGGAATTAGAAAACCGTAAATTTGTTATTGCTCCATTTTGTTGTTCTGGTAAAGTGGAGGAAATAATTAAAGAAGAAACGGGAGCAACAACTAGATGTATTCCCAAAAAATTTGATAAACCTACGAAATCATTTAAATGTATTTACCCACAATGTAAATCAAAAACCAAACGTTTTGTTGTTTTTGCAAGAGCTTACTAATTAATAACTTTTTGAAAAAAGGAGTTAAATTATGAACTTGCTTCATCAGCAAACATACTTTCATAATATGTCTAACATAGAAAAGTATAAAAGCGTTGAAAATATTTGTTTTTTAGAATTATCTAAATCTAAATCACAACGTTGAGATGCTTTAAAAAATAGTTATTCAGAATTGCAAAATAAAGACGAATATAAATTAAATAAATTTTATTCAAATAATTTTTCTAAAGTTTTGGCTTGTTTAACTGATATTAGTAAGATGATTATTGAAAATGAGTTTTTAAACAATAATAAAAATAAATCTTGATATTTACTCTATTTTTCAAAAACAACCTATTACAAATATCGTAACAATGCAATTGATGAATTTCTTTTCTATTATTTAGACAATTAAAAAAATAGGTTAAACGGGATTTTTCCCCGTTTTTCTTTTTTATTTTTTGCTTTTATTTTAATTTATATAATAGACATATGACACATCATGATAACAACTTTCAAAATCAAAAATTTTTAAAATTTTGTTCTCATTTTGGAATTCAAATTCCAAAATCAATGTTGAATGCACAAATTATAAATTCTGTTCACGTAAAAGAAAAAGATTGTATTCAATTGCATATTAAATTTAATGAATTTATTAACTTTCACGACATAAAGAACTTTAAATTAGCTTTAAACGAAAAAAGACATTTGGGGAACATTGAAGTTTTTTATGAATTTGACTTATTGCAATATACCAAAGAAGGTTTATTGAATTTTTGCCATAATTTGACTAAAACCAAATTTAAATATGCATCACTTCAAAATTTAAATTTTGATCAAAATTTAATAATGAATTCCAACTATGATTTCACACTAAAAATCTATAACAAAAATACTTATGAACAAGAAAAAGATATCTTTTACGATTTTGTTGCTAAGTTAAAAGGGTATGGATTTCAAAAATTAAATTTTAATTTGAAATTAGTTGAAATCAAGCATGAAACACCTATAGAAATAGAAGTTGAAAAAGAAAATTTAAACTTTGCTATTGCACAAGCTTTAAAAGAAAATCAAAGTATTAAAAAAGATGAAGACAGTCTTTTTACTAGAAAAAAATCCTTTTCAAGACTAAACACTTCTTATGCAAATACAACTATTGAAAATTTATATTTTTTAGAAGACAAAACTGCGGTTGAAATTAGCGGATTAGTTTTTAAAAAAGAATATAAAGCCTTAAATAATGCTAATGAAAAAAAACATCTTTATATTATTTCTTTAACTGACTTAACTTCTGGTATTCAACTTCAATACTTTACAAAAGAATTATTGTCATCAGAAGAAGAAAAAATATTGGAAAATGATTCATGAATTAAAGTAAAAGGTCGTTTAGCTCTTAAAATACAAGAATCAAGAGAAACAAGAATAATATATGTTGATTCTTTCGAAAAAACTGTTTCTCCTATTTCTGAATCTCAAGATTTAATGGACGAAAAAGATAAAAGAGTTGAACTTCATATCAGTTCTAAAATGAATACAATGGATGGTTTATTAAATCCTTCTGAAATTATTAAACAAGCAGAAAAATTCAAAATGCCTGCTGTTGCAATTATGGATTTAAATGGTTGTCAAGGTTATCCTGAATTCTACAATACAGCAAAAAAAAGTAGTGTTAAACCTCTTTATGGAACCGCTTTTACTATTATTAATAAAAATGTGAATTTAATTATTGGTGATTTTGAAAATGTTAATTTAAGAAATACAGAATATGTTGCATTCGATATCGAAACAACTTCTCTTTTTCCAAGATTTGGCGAAGTTATTGAATATGGAGCAGTAAAAGTTACACAAAGCTTAAGAATTGATAATAAAGAACAGTTCTTTATTAAAGCTAAACAACCTCTTTCTTCATTTACAACCAACTTAACCGGAATAACCAATAAAATGCTAGAAGATGGTAAAAATATACAAGATGCATTAGATGAAATTTATTCATCTTTAAACAATAAAATTGCCATTGCTCATAATGCACGTTTCGACTATCATTTTTTAAAAGAACAATTTTTTAAATATAATAAACCTTTTCCAAAATTTGCAGTTATAGACACATTGAAAGTATCACGTTTTCTTTTTCCTGATGATTCAAAACACAAACTTCAAGATTTAGCTAAGAAAGTAGATATTATTTATGATGAAAATCAAGCTCACCGTGGAGATTATGATGCTGAAGTTTTAGCAAATGTTTGAATTCAATTAATTGGTATCTTAGAAAAAAATAATATTTTTGATTTAAAAACTTTGGCAAATCAAACGTCAAAAAGTTTATATAAACGCGAATTTGCTTATGAAATAACTACATTGGCAAAAAATAATCAGGGACTTAAAGAGCAATTTGAATTGATTTCTTTTGCTTCAACAGACCAATATTGAAATCAACCAAAATTATTTTGAGAAAATTTAGAAAACAAAAAAAATATTTTAATTGGTTCAAGTACCTTAAGAAGTAAGTTATTAGATGATTATTTTTATGGCTCAACTTCGTTATTTATAGATACTTTAGAAAAACTTGATTATGTAGAAATACCTGCACCACAAGTATTTAGTCACTGATTAGAATATGGTGATTTAAGCAAAGAAGAATTAGAGTTTGCACTAAAAGATATCATTACAAAAGCAAAAGAAAAAAACAAAATTGTTGTGGCTACTGGAGATGTTAAATACAATTCAATTTTAGACAAAAAAGCCTATGAAATAGTTGTATATTCAAAAGGTATTGGAAATAGTAGACATTATTTGTATAACTATGAAAAAGCCAAAAACAATAATATTAAAATTCCTACACAAAATTTCTTGACTACTAAAGAAATGTTAGAACAATTTGCTTTTTTAAATGATGATAAATTGATTAGAGAAATTGTTATTGATAATACACAAAAAATTGCTAATTTATGTGAAGATATCAAAGTTATTAAGGAAGATTTATACACTCCAAATTTTGACAATTCTGATTTGAAGCTTAAAGAACTTGTTTACAAAACTGCTCATGAAAAATATGGTGAGATTTTGCCTGAATTAATTGAAAAAAGAATTGAATCTGAACTTACTCCGATTATTAAACATGGTTTTTCTGTTATTTATTGAATTAGTCATGTTTTAATTCAAAAATCAATTGAAAGAGGCTATGTTGTTGGAAGCCGTGGATCTGTCGGTTCTTCAATTACTGCATATCTTTCTGGGGTTAGTGAAGTTAATCCTTTACCAGCACATTACATATGTTTAAAATGTAAAAAATTTGAACTTTGCCAAGACAAAAATATTACTTCTGGATTCGATTTAGATCCTAAGAAATGTGACAACTGTGGATCTTTAATGGATACAGATGGGCAAACAATTCCTTTTGAAACTTTCCTAGGTTTTGATGCTGATAAAGTGCCGGATATAGATTTAAACTTTTCAGGTGAAGTGCAACCAGAAATTCATAATGAAGTAAAAAACATTTTTGGCGAATACCACACATTTAGAGCCGGGACTGTACAAACAGTGGCTGACAAAACAGCGTATGGATATGTTAAAAATTATGCAGAAGAAACTAAACAAGAAATTAATGAAATTTACGTGCATTATCTAGCTAAAAGAATAGAAGGAGTAAAAAGAACTACTGGTCAACACCCAGGAGGAATTTTGATTATTCCTAAAGAATTCGATGTAACAGATTTTACAGCAACTAATTTTCCAGCTAATGATGTAACTTCAACTTGAAAAACTACACACTTTGATTTTAAAGCTATTCATGATAACTTATTAAAACTAGATATTCTTGGTCATGATAATCCAACTATTATTAAATTATTAGAAGAATATACAGGAATTAAAACATCAGCAATCCCTAAAAAAGATCCTAAAGTAATGTCTTTATTTTCTTCAACTGCATCGATGGGTATTAAACCAGAGGATATTGACAATGAAGTAACAGGCGCCTTAGGACTACCAGAATTTGGAACCAAATTCGTTAGAAAAATGCTCTCTTCATCCAAGCCGTCATCTTTTGCTGATTTAATTTCACTTTCAGGTCTTTCACACGGAACAGATGTTTGAGTTGGTAATGCAGAAGATTTAATTCTTAAACGCAACTTTAAACTAAGCGACGTTATTTCTTGTCGTGATGATATTTTAGTCAAATTAATGAATGTAGATGTTCCGCGTAAAGACGCATTTAAAATAATGGAAAAAGTGCGTAAAGGTAAAGGACTTAATTCTGAGGAGGAAGAGTTTTTACTTAAATACAAAGTGCCGCAATGACAAATTGATAGTATGAAAAAAATTAAGTACATGTTCCCTAAAGCCCATGCTGCTGCTTATGTATTAATGGCTTGATGGTCTGCGTATTATAAACTATACTATCCTTTAGAATTTTATTCAGTTTATTTAACTGCTAGAACAGATGTTTTAGACATTGAAAACATGATTGACGTTAAAGGTGGTAAAAGAGTTGCCAGAAAATTAAAAGAACTAAAAATTGAAGAAGCTCGTAGAACCATTTCTTCTACTGATGAAAAATTACTACCAATTTTTGAAATAGTCCAAGAACTTTATGCAAGAGGATTCTATATTAGTAATGTTTCTCTCACTCGTTCTAAAGCAAATGAATGAGTAATAGACAAAGAAAATAATTGTCTTATTCCTCCTTTTACAGCCGTAAAACAACTAGGACTTGCTGTGGCAAATTCAATAGTTAGTGCTAGAGATTCTAAAGAATTTATTTCCATTGAGGACTTCAAACAAAGAACAACAACTAATAACACTTTGCTTGAGAGACTTAAAAGTATGAATGTTTTTGATGGCTTAGATACAAAAAACCAAATGACACTATTTTAAACTAAAAAAAGATGAATTAACAACTCATCTTTTTTTAGTTTATTTTGTTTTTAATAAAATTGTTTGTTTTTTTCCTTTTTTAAAAATAGCGTATTTGCCGCCAAATTTTTGCGGTTGATATTTAGTAGTTTCATCTATTTCTAATTCATCTATTTTTAAGGCTTTTGTTGAAATAAATTCTCTTGCTTCTCTTTTTGAATTTAAGAATTTATGCTCAATTAATTTTTCAACTAAATTATCATTTTCATTTAACTCAAGAAGAGGTAAATAATCTTCCATTATCACTAAATCATGTATTTTTAAGGTAGAAAAATCAAAATTTTTGTTATATAAAATTTCAGTAATTTTTTTGGCATTTAATGCTTCTTGCACACCAAATAAATCTTTTACCACTTCTCCTGCTAAAACTTTTTGAGCAAGATGTTCTTTTGGATTATTATTATGTCTTTCTAAAATGTCACTAATTTCATCTAGTTTAAGAAAAGTTAATCATTTTAATAATTTACCAACTGCTGCATCACTTTGATTTAATAAATATTGATACATTTTAAAAGGAGAATTCATTTCTTTATCCAATCATAAAGAACCTCCGCCTGTGGATTTTCCAATTTTATTTCCATTTTCATCTGTTAATAAGTCAAATGTTATTCCAACAGCTTTATGATCATCACCCTCAACTTTAGCAATCATGTCTAAACCTGTGACAATGTTTCCCCATTGATCGCTACCACCTAATTGCACTTTAACATTGTTATTTTTGTACAATTGTAAAAAGTCATAACCTTGTAATAAGGTATATGAAAATTCTGTAAAAGACAAGCCTTTTTCTATTCTTCTTGATACAGAATCTTTAGAAAGCATACTAGATATATTAATTAATTTTCCCGCATCTCTTAAGAAAGTTAAAATTGACATCTCTTTATAAAAATTGTAATTGTCTACAACGGTAAGTCCGTGTATTTCTAATTGTGCCACTATTTTTGTTTTATTGTTTTTTACTTGTTCTAAATCAAGTAGAACTCTTTCAGAATCTTTAAAGGATGGATCGCCAATCATTCCTGTGGCTCCTCCAACTAATCCATAAGTTTTATAGCCATATTGAGCAAATCTTTTTAATGTTGCAATTAAAATATAGTTTCCTAAGTGCAAACTTTGTGCAGTTGGATCAAATCCGCCATAAATTGCAGTTTCTGAAGGAATTAATTGTTGAAATTTTTCTTCATTACTTATCTGTTTTAAAATCCCTCTAGCTCTCAAATCTTCTAATAGAGTCATGATTCTCCTTATAAACTTTTCTTGTATACTTCAATTAAATATTGAATATCAGCATTAAAATATTTTTCGTATACTTCTTTTTTATTAATGAATTTGATGAATTTTTCAAATTCATTAAAGTTATCATCTTTAGTTAATCCCAAGCTAGTTACACTAGCAAGCATTCCTTCACTTTTTACATTCAATAGTGAACCTTCTAATATTTCTTCACCTTTTGCAGTAATTGATCCAGGAAGTGCAAAAACAAAATACATATTTTCTAAAGTGTAAGTTGTATTAGTTACAATTTGAATTTGTCTATTCTTAATTTCCACTGTTAAAATAGCTAATTTTTCGCTTTTGGGATGAACTTCTCTTTTAATAATTTTTCCTAAAGCAAATAACATTTCATTATTAAATTTATAATCATTATTTTTCACTAAAACTTCTTTTTTAATATGCTCTACAACATTTTTATCAAGAATTTGATAATCATTTTCTAAATTAACTGGATGAAAAAAATTAATTAACTTTATATTAAAATTATCATCTCTTAAAATACTGAAAGTTTCATAAAAATCTACTTGGGTTGGTTTTACTCTTGTATCAACAAAAATTAAATTTGTGTTTTTGTATTTATTGTTTAAATTAAAAAATATCATAATGTGAATTATACTAGTTATATATATAATATGAAATATGAAATATGCAATAGTAGTAGATTCTTCTTCTGCGTTAACTAGAGAGGATGCCCAGAGACTAGGATGATATTATTTACCATTACACATTAATATTGATGGTAAAGAATATCGTGATGGAGTCGATTTAACTTCGAAAAATCTTTTTGAATATTACACTAAAGACGCGGAAGTAAAAACTTCTTCAATCAATCCTGGAGAAGCTTATTCTTTATTTGAACAACTTTCAAAGGAGTATGACAAAATTATTGTTTATCCCATTTCTAAATACTTATCAGGAACTTGCCAAGCTCTCACTTCGCTAGCAGCAGAGTTTCCTAAAGTTAGAGTAGTGCAGTCAAAACAAATTGTGGAACTAATTCTTTTAGATCTCTTTGACTTTGATTTAAAAATGAAAAATGATCCATCAAAATTTGACCAATATATTGAAGATATAGAAAATAAAGGATTTGAATATTCAATTACTTTAATTCCAAAATACAACAAATATTTAGTTAAAGGTGGTAGATTACATCCTTCTGCTGCATTAATTGCAAAAATGTTAAGTATTGTTCCATTAATCACTTTCCAAAATGGTCAATTATTAAAAGAAGGAACTGGAAGGGTATTTAAAAAATCTGTTATTAAAAATATCCATTCTAAATTAGATGTTTTTGACAAGGACGAAAATTCTTTACTAGTTTATCTTCACTCAGGTGCCTTAGAAGAAGATTCTAAAGAATTTATAGAAGAATTTGTCAATGTATTTGGTGAAGAACCTCTTGTAAGATACATTGCTCCAGTAGTGGCCATTCATACTGGACCAGAATCATACGTTGGTGTGAGAATTAAAATAAATAAAGAATTAAAAAATGCCTTTTTAACATTTCTTAAACAAATTAATAATTAGCAACTTTTGTTGCTTTTTTTATGCCATTTTTTAGAATAAAAAAATGGCAGGAGTGACAGGATTCGAACCCATAACACACGGGGTTGAAGCCCGTTGTTCTACCGTTGAACTACACTCCTACAAAGTGGTATTATTATACCACTAAACTAAAAAATAAAAGAAAAAATAGCATGCGCTATTTTATCATTGTGAAATAAAAACTCCTTGACCGTCTTTCATATTATCAGTAACAGCGAGAAGAATATCCACTAATCATCAAAGGCCAAATAATCCAAATGTAAGGAATTTAATTAATTCTCACAAAATGTTTCCAGTTAAAATCTATAAATTCCTAATCACCCTAAAAAGAGAGCAAGAAGAGTAGTTACAAGTCTGCTCTTGTGAGATTTTATAGTAACTGAGACAGTTTTTCTATTTCTAGTCATAAAATTCCTATTTTTAAAAAAATTTGTTTAAAGTTTGTGAAAATTTTCACAAAAAAATTATATAAATTTAAAGGTTCAAAAGTTTTTTTAGAAAGATCAAAAAGTTAAAAAAATATAAAAAATTAACTAAAAATGCATTTTTTACTACTTTTTAAAAAATATGAGAAAATATTGTTTTTATGTATGCTTTAAAAAAGCAAAGATTTTTCTTTGCTTTTTATTTTTTTAATGTTTTATTAATTAAGTCGATTATATCTTGCACAGTTGCTAATTTTAATAATTCATTATCATCAAATTGAACATTCAATTCTTGTTCTGCCTCAAAAATTAATTCAGCTAAATCTAATGAGTCAATTTTTAATTCTTTTAAATTAGATGATAGTAAAACTTTTTGTGAAGTTTTTCTCTGAATTTTTTCTAAAATTTTATTTTCCATAATTAAATCCTTTTAACAATTTTTATAAATCTGGGTTTCCCGTTAATATCTTCTATTATTTCTACATTTTTAATTTTAGTTCATTTTTCATAATGATAGGGATTAATTTCTAAATATAGAGTTCCATTTGGCTTTAGAAATTTATTATATTGACTTAAAATTTTTTCATAGATTTGTCAGCCTTTATTTTTTGCATATAAAGCAATTTTAGGCTCATGTTCAATTACACTAGCATCGACTGTTGAATCATCTTTGCTTAAATAAGGAGGATTGGAAACAATTAAGTCAAATGTTCCCTTGACATTTTCAAATAAATTACTTTTTTTGATACTTAAATTTTTATCAAATTTAAAATTAATTTTTCTATTGTATCTTGCTATTTTCAAAGCCTTTTGGCTAATATCTGTCATTAAAATTTTAGCTTTCGGTTTTTTTCTTTTTAAACTTAAACCAATAAAACCTGAACCAGTGCAAAGATCTAAAATATCAATATCATCTTTTTTTATGTCTTTAGCTATTAAATAGATTAATTCGTCAGTTTCATATCTAGGAATCAAGACATTTTTGTTAACTTTGATTTTAACATCAGTATAATCAACAAATCCTATAATGTGTTGAATAGGAACATTATTTTTAAGCAATCTTTTTTCTTTATCGCTAATAAATGAAGGCAAATTATATTTTTTCTTTTCTAAAAGCAATAATTCATTTTTTTCTTTCATTCTATAATAAACCAGCTTCTTTGATTTTCTGATTTTGTTCTTCAGTTAATAAAGCTTCCACAATTGGTTGTAGTTTACCTTCAATTACTTGTTTAAGAGAAGTAGAAAAACCAATTCTATGATCAGTTACACGATCTTGAGGATAATTGTAAGTTCTAATTTTTTCACTTCTAGCTCCGCCGCCAGCAAGTTTTCTATATCCCGCTTCTTCCTCATTTTTTTTCGCCATTTCTAAATCATAAAGTTTTGATTTTAAAACGGTCATCGCAGTTTCCCTATTGGCAATTTGGCTTCTTTCATCTTGTGAAGAAACTACAATTCCAGTTGGTAAATGTGTAATCCTTACTGCAGAATCCGTTGTATTAACTGACTGACCGCCTGCTCCACTTGAACGATAAGTATCAACTTTAATTTCGTTTGGTTTAATTTCAATATCAATTGTTTCATCAATTTCTGGTATAACAGTCACAGTCGCAGTTGAAGTATGAATTCTTCCTGCACTTTCTGTAACTGGAACTCTTTGCACTCTATGCACGCCACTTTCAAATTTTAGTTTTGAATAAGCATTTTCACCTTTGACTGAAAAAATAATTTGTGAAAATCCACCAGTTGATGCTTGTGATGAAGAAAGTAATTTAATTTTGAAATCTAACTCATCTGCATATTTTGTATACATTTTGAAAAGATCACCAGCAAAAATGTTTGCTTCGTCTCCTCCTGCTGCTCCTCTTATTTCAATAATCACGTTTTTATCGTCATTTTCGTCTTTAGGTAAAATTAAAATTTTTAATTCGGCTTCTAATTGCTCAATTAATATTGAATTTTCTTCAATAATAGACTTTGCTAAAAGTTGTTCTTCTTCATTTTTTGAACTAAGATATCCTTTTGCTTCTTCAAGCATAAATAAAGTTGATTCATACTCATTAAATTTGTTTGCTATATCTTTGATTTTATTAATTTCTTTGTTCAATCTTGTATATTCTTTGATGTTTGAAATAATCGCTTCATCTGATAGTTTTTCATTTAATTGATTGTAAGTATTTCTAATATCAGACAAAGATTTATACATTGCTTTTTCCATAGTGCCCTTTATTATAATAAAAAATGTTTTATATCTTTATATATATCTAATTATAAGGAATATTAATAATATATAATTTAAACATAAAAAGAGATTAGGGTGAATAATTATGCAAAGAAATTACTATATAAAAATTCAAAAAATTGTAAAAGATAAAAATAAAAATATCAAAAGCCAGGTTGTCGAAATTCCCTTTAAAGAAGGTAAATCTAAAAATTTAATGACTTTTGATATTTTATTTTTAGGCGCTGATTTTAATAAATATTGAAGAAGATATGATTGAGCAGCAAATGAAAATTTTCTTAAAGAGTACACTAAAGAATTTTTAAAAGATACACAATGAATAAATGCAGGTAAAATCGTTTTAGATAGAAATACCTATGCAAATTTTACCAATGATGAATTAAAGTGACTTGTTAATACCTTTATAAAGAGAATTAACAAAGAAATTCTTTTCACAAATTTTGATGGTGATTTTGAGCAAAAAATTAATAATTTGGCTAAAACCGTTTTTGAATTTCAAAATTTTTCTTTTAATTTAGATCTTTCTCCACTAAATCATATTTATATTTTCAATAATTTTTTAATGTGCCAAAAAGATCTTGATTATTTGCCTTTTAGTAAAAATCGTATTAAAGATTTTAATAACATTCATAATGAATTTACTCTAAAAACTTCAACTAACAATAATGAATACTTTGCTTCTTTTAAATTTCATGAAATTGAATATTCTATCCCTATTTCTAAAGATCAATACTTAGTGTTAGAAGATGAAATTGAATATTACATTGATAAAGATCATGAATGAGTTCAACTTTACAATGTTGGAACTACTTTTTACAAAACTAAAGTTATTGCTATTTTAAGAGATGAATATAAAAAATACTTCTATGCTAAAATAAAAAATGGATTTAATTTTATTAAAGCTAATTTGGTAAAATTACCAATAACCCATAATGATAAGATTATTGGTCATTTAGAACTTGATAAAAATCAAGTATCAGACAAACAAATTGAAGAAATTCTAAGACTTCTAAATAACATGTTTATTGAAAAGTTAATTATGAATCAAGAATATAAAATTACTTTGAATAAATATGAATTTTCTAAAGCTATCAATGAAATTATGGATGAAATTTATGCTTTAGTGCTTTATAACAAGTAGATAGGAAAAAAATGAATCTAAATTTTTTTATAAGAGCAGAAGACATGAACACTTCTACTTCTAGTGCAGCAGAAAATGCCAATAACTCAGAATTATTGAACAATGTTACTCATAACATATTCTATATTCTCCCTGTAGTTTTAGCTACATTGGCTGTCTTTTTATACAGAAATGCAATGGGTCTTGCTTCATTTGTTTTCAAGAAACACGAAAGCGTTCCTTATGTAGTGAAAAATAATCCTAAAAAAATTAATTTATTATTTTTACTAAGTTCAATAGGATTGTCATTGATTGGAATAATTATTGTTGTTTCTTTATTTTTTTCAAAAGCATCTAAAGAACTTAATGCTATTTCAACAGGTATCTATGCCAGTTTAATTATGCTAATTCCTGCCGTTGTAACATACTTTTTTTTCAAATATAAAAAAGTTATTGATGATGTACAAGAACTGGATAATTTAGATTGAAATAAATTAGAGACTAAAGAAGTAAGTCAAAGTGATTATTCAAACATTCTTATTAGAAGCAGTATGTTTATTAATAATTCTTCCGTTATGGAGAAAAAAACATTATCTAGTTATTTTTATGAAAAATTGAAAAAATATAAAGACTTAGATAACATAAAACTTTTCCAAAAATTACTATGAAATACTTACGTTTGATCTTCGTTAGTTGAAAATGAGGAAAAAAACGCATATGAAAATGTATACTCAATTCTTCATGGAATTTTTCACCTACTTGTTAAAGAAAAAAAATTCAATACTTATGAAGAAGCTTTATTATTTTTAAAAGAAAACTGAAATACAATTAACTCTAGAAAGTAAACTGATCATGAATTTAACTCAACAGCAAATTAGATCATATATATATATATATATATATATCAAGAGATTAAATACTTATAGCCAATTCCAGCAGAATCAAACTTTTAATAAAATAATTAACAAAAAATGCATCAGAAATGGTGCTTTTTTGGCATGCCAAAAGTTTTAAAAGTTTTTGAAACTTTTGCTGGAATTGGTGCTCAACATAAAAGTATTAAATATGTAAACTCCCAGAACAAAGATGTAAATCTTAAAATTGTTGCAACTTCAGAATGAGATGCTAGATCCATTATTACTTATGCAGCTATACATAATCAGCTGCATAAAGAAAATATTGAAAAAATATTGAATAAAAAAAATCTAAATGAAGAAAAAAAATTAAATAATTATTTAAAAGACAAAATATTTTCACTTGATAGTAAATACCATTCTAAAGGAATTATTAGCAAGTCCTTGGAATTCAAAAAAACTTTAACCGCTGCAAATATCTTAAACAATAATTTAAGTGATATTACAAAAATTAAATCATCTATTCTTGATGATTTGGATATAGATCTTATTACTTATTCTTTTCCGTGTCAAGGATTATCTGTTGCAAATATGGGAAGAGATAGCGGAATTTTGAATGATAAATCAACTAGTCATTTAATTTGAGAAATTGGTCGTTTGCTAAGTAATTCAGACAAAAAACCAAAATATTTACTTTTAGAAAATGTAAAAGCTCTTGTTGGAAAATATTCAAAAGAATATGATAAATGGAAAACATTTTTAAAATCATTAGGATATAAAACTTTTACTGCTGTTTTAAATGCAAAAAATCATGGATCGTTACAAAGAAGAGAGCGTGTTTTTGCGTTAAGTACTTTAAAACATATACCAACACCTTTTAAAAATGATAAAGAATATGAAAATTATATTAATAATATTGGACTTAAATCTAAGCTTAAAAATATAAGAGAACAAGAAAAAAAATATCGAAATATTTTTGATTTAAATAATACTTTAGAATTAGAAGCAAAAAATGCTGCTATTAGAAATACTAAATCAAGGCATAAAATGATTGAATTAGGAAAATGTTTAAATGACATTAATTTTGCAAAAACAAAAGAATTCACAATAAATACCTTAACTACTAGACAAGATCGTTTTCCAAATGCAGGATATATAAATTATGAAACAAATGATGAAAGGTATCTAAATCATCGTTTTATTACGCCTCGCGAAGCCTTTAAAATAATGGGTTTTGAAAATAGTGATTTTGATAAATTAAATTATTTTATAAAAAGAGAAATTTTAACTAAAACTTCTCTTTATCGTTTTGCAGGGAATTCCATTGATGTTAATGTTCTTAAATCAGTATTTAAAACAATTCAAGATGTAGAAATTAATTTAATGAAAGAGAAAATTAAAAATGACAAAAAATGACAAAATAATAAAAAATAATATTTTTTTAAAATTCTGAAAATTAGGAACTAATGCTTATTCTTATTTCAAAGATTATCTTTTTGCACCTTTAGAAAAAAATAAAAATGAAATTAATGAGAAAAAAGATTTTGAAAACGTTCAAATCATATTCAAAGATGGATTATTGCTATGAAAATGAAATGATCATTCTTTTCAATTAAATAAAGAAAATCAAAGAGTTTCAAGTTCAACAGCAAGACAAATTTTTGATATTTGATCTTTGTGTGGTTTTATTAAAAGAGACAATAAAAACAAACACTATGAATTAGAGCAAGAATTTATAACAACTTTAGAGAAGTGATTGAATGATTTTAATTTTTTTAAAGAAAAATGCAATAGTTTAATTCAAGACACTTTTCATTCGAATTTACATGAATTAAACAATTTTTTAGAAAAAGAAGATTCTTTATATGAATTAAATTATATTTTAAGTGATGTAAATAGAACAGAAACAAAAGAGTCTAGTATCAAAAACAAAATGATAGAACTTTTTACTAATAATTCTAAAAGTAGTAATTTTTTTACATCTATAATTCTTTCTTCCGAAAAGAATCTATCTATTGTAAATTATTTATCTAATTTATTTGATAATTTAGACAACAAAGATAAATCTTATTGAAAAGACATCGCCAATATTATTTTTCATAAACAAGATAATTTAAATGAAATTGAAAAATTTTGAAATTTAATTAGCGAGTTTGCAAATAAAGAAATAAATATTTCAAAAATTATTGATGATGCAATTGTTTTAAAAAGCAACTTTGAAGAAATTGAAAAAAATTCAGTTGCCGTTGTTAATACAACATCAAATTTAAACGAATTTATAACTCATGAAATTTATTCTGTCGGAAACTTTTTATATTCCTTTTCCGGATTTGATAAAAATAGACAAAAAATCCCTTTTAAATGCGATATTCCTATTTTTCAAAGAGCATATACTTGAACTAGAGATTTGTTGGAAAAATTTATTAATGACATTTATGATAGCTTAATTATTGAAAAAATGGAATACTATAATATCGGAAATATTTCACTATGTTCAAAAGATGAAAATGCAGGCAATGTAGGAATTAACTCTTTAACTCAACTAGTTATTGATGGACAACAAAGAACAATTACTTTGGCATTAATTTCTTACGCTTTATTTAAACTTATTCAATTAATAAATGATATGAAAATGCCTGAATTATTTATTAAAATGTTTAAAGACAGCAATTTTATTAATACTTTTGTTGATTTAGACAATAAAATATCTTTTAAACATTTAAAAAATATTTTCAATGATGAGAAAATTAACAAAACAAAAAAAGATATTATAAAAATAGAGGGAGTAGATAGTAATTATCTACTCAATTCTTATAATGTTGTTGATAATTTAAACTATATTTTAGAAATATTAATCAAAAAATTTAACCATGATGGCGTATGAGACAAAAACAATTTAAATTCTTTTGTTAACTCTCTTTTGAACAAGACTATTCTTACCTTAACAACATATAAAAAAATAAAATTTCCTAGTTTGTTATTTGAAAAAATGAATTCTCGTTCAATGCAATTAAATGATCTTGAATTAATTAAAAATTCACTCTGATCATATATGACAACTGAATTAAAGCCAAAGTGCGTTGAAAAAGGAATTAAAATTTTTTCATTATTTGAAAATATATTAATGAATTTTGACAAATTAATAATTTCACGTTTTCGTAAAAAGGATAAAACAATTGATAAAAATTCACTTGATCTTTTTGCAAAATGTATTTCCAGACTATTACATATAGATTTATTTAAAGAAAAAAATCTTAAACATCTCACTACTTTTGATATTTTAAATATTTATTTTCAATACATGCTAAATAAATCCATTCAAATTAATGGATTAGATTTAGAAACTTATGTTCAAGAAACTAATTATTCAAATAACTCAAAAAATATGACATTTCAAACTGAATTATTTTTTAAAGAAATTGCAATTTTCAAATTAATAAACCAAGATGATAACATTTATAAAGAAATAGAAAAAAATAATTCAAAACTTTATATTTCTCCTTTTTTAGATGTATCTGGAGGTTCTAACAGTGCCTCTGTTTTCACACCATTAATTTGATCGATACTTAATAAATTTAATTATTTTGAAGATAAAAATGAAATTTTTGATTCAAATATATTAGAATGACTTCATGAAATTGAAAAGTTTCATTTTAAATGAAAAACATCATTTTTTGGCGGAAATTCTCTTACTGAATTAATGATCAAAACAGCAAATAAAATTAAAAATAATGAAATAAATTCTCCTTTTGAACTAAAAAAAGAACTTATGTCATTTTCTTTCGTTAAGGATGAATCAAATTTTGAAATGGATAACGTTTTTGAAAATAATAAAAAAAGAAATTATTTGCTTAAAAAAATCGAATGATTTTTAATTAATAATTTAGAAATGTGTCCAAAGAACATAAAAATAAAAGATAAATTAATAAATTATTTTAATTTTTATAAAAGCAAAAATTCTTATGAACATATTTATCCAAAAAAATCAAAAACATTTATCGAAAAACATGAAGACTATAAAATTGTTGTTGAGCAATTAGGAAATGGTTTGCCGCTTAATAAAACACTTAATTCAATTGTGAATAATGATTGATTCGATGAAAAACTTAAAAAATATAATGATCAACTCGGACAAATTGGTTTTAATCTTTTAAAGGGTTATAAAAATAAAAATTTTAGTGATGAATATATCCTTATTCCTGTTGAAGAATTAAAAGATTTTGAAAACATAAAGGAAAGAACAAAGCAACTAGAAAATCTATTGAAAAAAATGTATTTAAGTGATTAAATTATTATTTTTAATTATTTAATAAAATGATCTTAAAAATTTGGGTTGGTTTTTTTCTAATTCATATATGTTTATAATTAAAGTTATTTTTAGTTAAATAATAAATAATCTTAAATAATATTTTCAATACTTAATCCATCTTTAAAAGTTAATTTGATATTATTAATTAGTCCTCCAAAGTTGTATTTTAGTCTTGTTTGGGGGACATTTTTAATACAAAATATTCCCTGCATTAATTTTACTTAAACTAAGGAATGTTTTTTTAATTCGTGAATAGCGATAAACCGTTGCAATGAAACTTGCAATCGAGGATAATAAAAAATCAGGTTTCCCTGATTTTTATTATTTTTCTAATTTAACTTTAACACCTGGAGCCATTGTTGCAGAAACAACGATGTTTTGAATGTATGTTCCTTTAACTGCTGAAGGTTTAAGTTTTTTAATTAAGTTAATTACTGTGTTAGCATTTTCAACTAATTTGTCAGTATCCATGCTTACTTTACCAATCATTGTGTGAACGATTCCGGCTTTATCAGTTCTATAGTTTGCTTTACCTTTTTTAAGTTCTTCAACTGCTTTTTCAGGAGTTGGAGTAACTGTACCTGTTTTAGGGTTTGGCATAAGACCTTTAGGTCCAAGTTTTTTACCGTATTTTCCTAATAAAGGCATCATCGCTGGGTCAGCAACCATAACATCAAAATCAAAGTTATCTTCTTTAATTTTGCCCTCTAATTCTAAGCCATCTACTACTTGGTCAGCACCTGCTGCTTTAGCTAATTTTTGTTTTTCTGGGTTGTTTGTTACTACTAATACTCTTACTGATTTTCCTGTACCATTTGGTAATAATACAGCTCCACGTAATTGTTGATCTGCTTTACGAACGTCTAAGTTTAATTTGAAAACTAATTCAACTGATCCATCAAATTTGGTGTATGAGGTTCTTTTAACTAAGTCTAAAGCTTCTTTTAAATCATAAGCTAATGTTTTGTCGAATGATTCACGAGCAGCTTTAATTTTTTTACCTAATTTAGCAGCCATTATTTGCTTTCTCCTTTAGGATCATAACCTTCAATAGTAATTCCCATTTGTTTTGCAGTTCCAGCAATAGTTCTCATAGCAGCTTCTACGTTATCTGTACTTAAATCTGGTAATTTGTATTCAGCAATTTCTCTTAATTGATCAACTGTAATTGAAGCAACTTTAGTAGTTTTAGCATTTGAGCTTCCACTTGTGATTTTTGCAGCTTGTTTAAGTTTGAAACTTGCTGGTGCAGTAAATAATTTAAAGTCGAATGATTTGTCTTTGTAAACAGTAATTGCTACAGGAACCGGTTCATTTCCTCTGTCCCTTGTTGCGTCGTTAAATGCTCTTGTAAAGTCTGGCATGTTAATACCAACACCCGCTAAAGCAGGTCCTGGTTTAGCTTGACCAGCTAAAAATTGCAACTTACGAACACGTACAATATCAGCTTTTGATTTTGCCATGTTTTGTTATCCTTTCGATAATGTGGTACTAGCGATACTTTTTAGATTTCTCTCCCACTAGTTAGAGGCAATTATTAAATTGCTTGTTAATTATATAATACTAAGTCTTATTTTGAATACTTATTTTCTAAAAATTTCTTTTTCTTGAAATTTAGGGTTTCAGATTCCTTTTTCTCTTTTCTTAGCAATTGTTTGCAATTTTTCTAATTTTTTTACATATTCAACTAATTGATAGTCATTTATGAAAAAATTTTTATTTCATTGATTATTTGAAACATACTGAATTTTTGCTAAACCTTCCCTAATCAAAAATTGACCTAAGTCCTGATTTAAAGAATTTTGAATTAGTGCAACATTTCTTTTATATTTATCAAACTTTAAAAATGTAATTTTTAATGGAGTATGTTTAATAAAATTCAAAGTTGCTAGTTTAGCTTTTTGAGCAAATAAATTTGAGTATTTTATTTTTTTATCATTTTTAATTTCTGGTGTATCAATTCCAAAGACTCTAATTTTTTCGATTTTATTATCGATTAAAATGTAAAAAGTATCTCCATCATAAACATCATAAATTTGACTAATATAACTGGTTTGAAAACTTTTACCATTAAAAGTATTACAACTCGTTGCACTTAAAATAAAAGATATTGAAAGTAAATATTTTCATCATTTCACACTATATTAATTGCTAATTTAAATTAAAAAAATAAAAAAAGAAAATGTACCCGAAAGTACATTTAATTATTATTTAAAACCTACTCTTGTGGTTCATTCACCATTTGCATTTCTTTCAAAGCGAGAATCTACGGTTAATAAACGATAAAGTTCACCAATTTTATTAACTTGAATTTTTTCATATGTTTCTTTTTTAACTTCTGCTTCTAATTCTCATTTTTCTTTTAATTCTTCTTCAACAGCTGTAAAAATTTCATTAAATGAAACATAATTACCATTAGCACAGTGTTTTTTTGCAAACTCAAGAGTAATATCAAGTATTGTTTTCATTTAAACTCCTATTAAGAATATAATTAATAATTAGATTGTATAGCATTTTACTATATTATTAATATACAATTTAAGTTTTCTGAACAATAAGGAGAAAAAATGTTAAATATTGTGCTTTTTGAGCCTGAAATACCACCAAACACAGGTAATATTATTCGTACATGTTTTGCTCTTGGAGCAAAATTACACATTATTAAGCCTATTTCTTTTGATTTAAATCCCAAATATCTTTCACGTCCTGCTGCCGGGAGACTTCTTAGTGATATTCCACACGAAATTCATGAGTCATATAGCAATTTTTATAAACTTTATGGTGACAAAAAGATACATTATTTAACTAGATATGGACAAAAATCCTATTCTGATGTAGATTTTAAGGAAGTTTTTAATACAACAGGCGAAGTATGATTAATGTTTGGAAAAGAATCAAGTGGTATTGATAAAGATATTTTAATTGATCATCTTGATGACTGTTTAAGAATTCCAATGATTTCTGCAATGCGTTCAATTAATTTAGCAAATACTGTGGCAATTGTTGGTTTTGAAGTTATGCGCCAATTAGAATTTAAAGAATTAAGCTTATTTGAAAGTGAAAAAGGAAAAGATTTTTTAATTAATCTTAAAAATGAAAAATAATAAAGATCTTATTAGCAGTGTTCAAAATGCCAAAATTAAATATTTAAAAAAAATTCAAAACGATAATAAATCTCCTTTCTTTATAGTTGAAACTTATCATTTAGTTAAAGAGGCTTTAGAATTAAATTTAGTTGAAGAAATTTATGAACTTAATTATAAAAATGTTTACGAAAACGCCTATAAAATAACTGAAAATGTTCTAAATACTTTAACCAACACAGTTAATCCCGATGGTGTTGTAGCACTTTGCAAAAAACCAAAAAATAACAAATTAGGCTCAAAAATCATTTTTTTAGATAATGTCCAAGATCCTGGAAACGTTGGGACTATTATGAGAAATGCTATTGCATTTGGTTTCGATACTTTAATTACAAATGTTAATGTTTTTAATAGCAAAATAATTCGTTCATCACAAGGGGCAATTTTTAAAATAAATACAATTAAAATTGATGAATCTTTAGGCATGATACAAGAATTAAAAAAACTTAATTATCATGTTTTTATAACATCTTTAGATAAAGATTCTCAAGACTTTAAAACAATTAAATATCCAAAAGAAAATATAGTCATTGTTTTTGGTAATGAGGGGCGTGGTATAAATCAAGAATTGTACTCTTTTGCCGATAAAAAGATTTACATTCCTATTTCTTTTGAAAGTTTAAATGTTGCCGTTGCTAGTGGAATAGTTTTAAATGAAATATATAGTAAACAAGGGGAATAATGAAAAATAATAAAGTTAATTTAAAAATTATGAATGCTAAATTTAATCGTGAATTTAATGGATATGCAACTCTAGATGTTGATAATTTTCTTAATGAATTAGCTAAAGAATACAACGAATTAAATAAAGAAAAAGAAATAGCTGCACAACAATTCGAAGAAATTAAAAAAGCAAAAAATAAGAAAATTGCTGAATTGGAAAAAGAAATACTTGAATTAAAAATGCAACTAGGAGTTTAAAATGAGTGAAGAAAAAACCCTGATTAATTGATATCCCGGGCATATGGCTAAGGGAATGAGAGAAATTAAAGAAAATGCTTCTATTGCAGATGTTTTTATCATTGTTTTAGACGCACGTTGCCCTATTAGTTCATATAATGAAGATTTTGATGCAATTGCTCCCCATAAGCCACGTTTATTTGTAATTACAAAAAGTGATTTAATGGATAGTGAGAAAAAAAATAAAATTCAACAACGCTTCAAAGATGAAAAAGTTTTATGACTTGATTTAAGAAAAAACAAAAGCAGAGAAATGATTTTAAGTGCTATAAAAAAGGCAACTAAAGAAAAAGTTCAAAGGGATAAAGAAAAAGGATTTTTGATTTCTAAAATTAGAATTTTTGTTCTTGGCGTCCCTAATGCTGGCAAAAGCACATTAATTAATTTAATGTCTCAAAAAAAATCTCTTAAAGTTGCAAATCAGCCAGGAGTCACAAGAGCAAAAAAATGAGTTGCTGTTGATAATTATTATTTTATGGATACACCTGGTATATTGCTTCCTAAATTAAGTGATCAAATTGCTGCTACCAAATTGGCTATGATCGGTTCAATTGAAACAAATATTTTTCCACTAAGGTTTTTGGCCAATAATTATTTAAAAGTTATAGCTCAATATTACCCATCTAAATTTGAAACTTTTTTTAATGTAAAATTAGAAAAAAATAATGATTTATCAGATATTGATGCTTATAATATATTTTCACAAATAGCTATTAATAAGGGCTATAAAATAAATAACAAACCTGACTTAACTCGTATTTATAAAATATTCAATTTATGAGTTAGAGATCTCAAAGGAGTAACCTATGACTAAATCATCAACTCAAAAAACTTTAGATGAAAAGGCAAAAGGATGATATCAAGTTTTTAAAGCTAATTCAAATTTTTTTAGAGGACGTTTAAGCACTTTTATAAATACATTTTTACTTTCTGCGGTACTTGCAATTGTTATTATGGTAGTTTCTCTTGTTGCAATTTCTAAAGATCCGAACATGGAAAATAAAAATAAAATTGTTTTAATTATTGTTACTGTAATAGCTTTTCTAATTTTTGTATGAATAACCAATATTTTTGTTGCTAACTTTTTAGTATTAATGCTTATTAAAAAATTAGATAGAGAGCATGATAAAGATCAAGCTTTAAAAACTATAAAATACTGAGTTGTTTCAACTTTTAAAAAATATCCACAAAAATATTTAGAATTATTAGCTGAGCCTAAAGTTGAAGATTTTTTAAATAAAAAATAAAAAGCACATTTTTCAATTGTGCTTCCCAAAATGCAAGTTCTATTGCAACGCTAAAATAAAACAAAAGCTTATTATTAAAGACAAAAAATGTCTGAAGTAATAAAAGTGCTTTTGTTTTTTTATTTAATACTTTTTCTTTTTAAAAAATAGGTTTCTTTTTGTGTTACTTAGTCTTTTTAAATTATTCTTTTTGTAAAGAGGTTCATCTAGAGAAATTGGATTTCATTTATCATCAATATTATTGAACATAAAGAAATTTTCATCAGCAGAAAATCATCCAAATATTTTACGTGGCATTTTATTAATTTTATTTTGAACTTCTAAGATTTCTTGGTCCGAATATTCACTAAAACTTGTTTGTTTTTTAAAATATCTTCTTACCAAAACATTAAAATTTTCAATTGTTCCTTTTTCAAAAGAAGCATATGGATCAGCTTGATAAATATATATTTTTAATCGATATCCAATATAAAACAATTTATTGAATTCAAAACCGTTATCAGTAGTTATTGATTTGACATTTAATCGATATTTTTTTATTAAATCTCATAAGATTAAATTAATAATTCATGAGTTTTTTGAAGGAACTTTTTTTATGATTCCAAATCTGGTTTTACGTTCTACGAAAGTTAATAAATGTTCTGAGTTTGTTGCTTTTTTACCTATAATTAAGTCAATTTCTCAATGTCCAAATTCAGATCTGTTATTAATATTATTTGGTCTTGTTCAAAAAGGCCTTACTCATCTTTTACCAACCAATCTGTCAATTGGTCCATTGTTTCTTTTTCCACCTTTTTTATATTTTTTTCTTAATCTATCAGAAGATTTTATGATTCAAAAACCGGAATTTATTCAATTAAAAACAGTTCTTAGAGATGGAATTTTAATATTTTGAAAATTATTTAAAATTTGCTGGTGCGTTATTTCCACACCCCATGTTTTTTTATCAAATAACTTTTTAAATTGTTTATTAAATTCTTGATAATTATTAAATTTATTTATCATTTTAAAATAACTAGATCACTTTTTACGGAGCTGACTTTTTTCTTCAGCTTCATCTGCAAAATAACCTCAAAAACCAGAATTTAATTTTATTTCTCTAGATAAAGAAGATTTATTTATACCTATAATTAAAGCAATTTTGCTTAAGGAATAATCAAATTTTTTAAGCAACATTTCGATGCTTAATCTATTTTTAAAAGTTAATTTGATATTATTAATTTAGTCCTCCAAAGTGATGTTTTAGTGTTGTTTGGGGGACATTTTTAATACAAAAAAAACATTCCCCGCATTAATTTTACTTAAATTAAGGAATGTTTTTTAATTCGCGAATAGCGACAAACCGTTGCAATGGAACTTGCAATCGAGGAAGCACATTTTTCAATTGTGCTTTTTTATACGCTTTTAGGCAAATATTGATAAAGTTTTTGATTATTTTGTATATTCTAAATTAAGTGTTGTTTTTTGTTTTCTTTTAATCAATTTTTTAGACAATATAACTATAAAATATGTTGATCATGAAATTAATAATATTGGTTGAACACAAACTATTGTTGCTGGAATAACCATTATTTTTAACAATGGACTAGATGTTGCATAAATCATATACATAAAACCAAAGCCAAATAAAGCAGCTGAAAGTGCTAAAAATAAACTATGAATAATTAGTTGTCATTTTTTATTATTTTTAAGAGCTAAAAGAACAAAAAATAATAAAAATTCTGTAATTATTACTAAAATAACACTAAGTGATTCAAATAAAGTGTGTATTGTTCCATTTTCACCGCTTAAAGTTGTGTCATGTGGTGGGCGTGTATAAATATTTTCATTTGTTAATTGATCAATCAAAATTGTTAGAATTAATGCTATTGAGAGTAAAAATATATTAATAAAGTAGAACAAAAAGATGTTTTATTTTATTTCCTTTTAATAAATTTCCTTATCATTATGTAGGATTAATTAAAAAATAACTGTACAATAATTTTATTCTTAAATTAAAGAAAATTCGTTTTTATAAAAAATACAAATAAAAAAATATGAAAATTTATTGTTTTTTTTCATATTTTTTTATTTATGACTGAAATTTATTAATTTTTCAATGCAATTTGTTTCATTTCATCATGATTTTGTATTTTTTTGATAACCACAAAATGAATTGAACCAAAAATTGCCACAATTGATTGAATTATAATAAATACTCCTATAACTCATCCGTGTTCGCTTATGCCAATCATGTCAACATAAGTAATATAAACAATGTCTGCTATCAAAAGAATTAAAGATCAAGAAATTAATATTATTATCAAAGCTAACAAAAACGGTGTCTCTCGATCATTATTAATAGATACAACAATTGAATAAATTAATGAAAAAACAATAAAAAACAAATTAAATAATAAAAATTTGTGTTTGTTAAATTTTAAATTCATCTAGTAACTCATTTATTAATTATTTTATTACTTTTATTTTCGTAATCCCAAACAAACTATAAATAAGATATTTAAGTAACAAAAAAGCAAAGTTTTTGTTACCTTGCTTTTTTCAAAATTAAATTCTATTTATAAAATTTATCTGGATGAATTGGTTTTTCATTAACTTGAATATTACTGATTTTTCCTTGTGCAATAGTAATGATTCTATTAGCCATTGGTTTAATTTTAGGATCGTGACTAACCATAATTACGGTTGTGTTTCTTGCTTGATTGATTTCATAAAGAGTTTTTAAAACAATTTTAGATGTTGATGTATCAAGCGCTCCTGTTGGTTCATCTGCAAAAATAATATCGGCATTTTTAGCTAAAGCTCTAATGATTGAAACCCTTTGTTGTTGTCCTCCAGACATTTGTGAAGGGAACTTGTTCATTTCTTCTTTAAGCTCAAATTGCTCAAAAAGTTCCACAATATCAACTCTTTTATTATGATCCCTTTGTAAATAAGAACCTGTTTCAGCGTTATCATAAGCACTTAAATTTTCTAAAAGATTATAGCTTTGAAAGATAAAGCTTACATGGTGTCTTCTAAAAAGAGTTAATTTGGCATTAGATAAGTATGGTAAGTTTTTGTCACAAACAATAACATTTCCACTATTTGGTCTATCTAAACCTGAAATTAAATTTAATAAGGTTGATTTACCGCCGCCTGAAACTCCGAAAATTAAGATTATTTCACCTTTTTTAATTGATAAACTAATATTATCTAGAATGTGATTAATAACATTTCCATTAATGTAGTATTTTGTAACATTTTGCACATCAATAATATTGCCTTCTTTATTTTTTAAAGTTGCGTTATTGTCTTTTTTGTGTTTTTTATTTCCTAATTTCAAAAGAGCTTTTGAAATCTTTTTTGGAACAATAATATTTTTTTTAGAAGTTGCAACTTGACTAAGTAATTGGCAAACATTTTTTGTTGTAATTTTTTGTTTTTTTATCTCAGCAGGTAATTCAATTTCTTTAGTTTGAATATCTAAAGCATCTTCTTGTGAAAAGACTGATTTATTTTTTTTCTTAAGATTCTTTTTTTGAGAATCATTAACTTTTTGTTTTTTAGACATATTATCCTTTCAATAATTGGATGGCTTTAATTTTGCCAATTGAATATCAAGTAGCTAAAGCAGTTAATAGGAAGACAATAAATACCACTGCTGAAACAATTAGAACATGGAATCATTTTAATGAAAACATTAAAACAATTGATCCTGCACCTAATAAGAAGGCATTAAATAAGTAAATCATTAATAGAACTGCTGGAATAGCAATTAAAATTGAAATTAAAATGAATGGAATGAATATTGAGAAGAACATTTTCAATTTTTCTTTTTCTGAATAACCCAAAATAGATCAAATGGCGATATTTTTTTGGTTTTCACCAATCATTAAAGTTGAAATAATTACTAAAATTGTAAGTGAAATCAATAATGTTATTCAAATAATTCCAATTGTTACACTATTTACCGTTGATCCTATTTGATTGGTAAATCCGACTTCTATATCTTTTGAATCAATAGTTTTTGCTAATAACGAATAGAAAGAATCATTATAGTTGCTAATGAATTTTTGAATAAAGTTTTTACCATTAGCTTTATTTAATTCATAGGTATTTTGAATATTTTCTACTCTTTCATTAGGATCTAAGAATTTAGATAATTTTGCTTGAGCAAATTCTTTGTTTGCTCCTGTTTTAAGGATATTTTGGACAAATAATCCTTCTTCTGGATCAAATAATTGACCATACACTGCTTCAACTAGATTATCGTCCACATTTTCAGTTAAAATTGGTCAATAACCACTAAGTGAGTATAGTGATGCAGAACCAAGAATTTGAACTGGAACTTCTGAATTAGTTAATATTCCATTAAATGGTTCATAACCTTCTACCCCTTGTGCTAATCTACTTAAGCCTGTTAATTTGTTTGCTACTTCTTGTGTGGTAATTAATTCGTCACTAATATATGTTTCATTAATACCAACAACTTTAAATTTGTAACTTTCTTTTTCTTCATGTTCAAGGTAAGTATCAATATATCTATTAACATTGTTTTTAATTTGAACATTTAAAATTGATCCAACACCAAGATTTCTTTTTTGAGCCACCACTTGATTAATAACTAATGGATAAATCGTTTCATTTTGAGTATCAAAGTTGTATAAAACTTTTGATAAATCATTATTAAAGAAGTCAACTAGTTTAATAAATCTACTATTTTCTTTATAACCATAAATTTTGCCATAATTACTTTCAAGATAAGTATAAGTTTCATCATTAAATTGATCAAAATATGTTCCACTAAAACTTATGTAATAATCATTTACTGTTGGTCCAAAATATTTAGCATGATCTGCTGATCAATGTCTTGCTTCTGGTAGTCCTTGTCAGTTTTCTGGCTCTTTTGAAATTAAATTAGGATTTGCTCTTTCTGCATCAATTTGTTTTTGAATAGCTAAGTAACCTTCAACTAAGAATTGACGATATGCTGTTCTATCTGCAGTTGTAATTGAAATCAAATCATATGCAGATCCATTTCATTTCATAAATCTAAATTGTCCAAATTTATCTCCTGGCGCAATGTAGTATTTATAGAAACTATGTTTATCTTCAGGATCTTCCTTGTTTGCATATGTTAATTCATAAGTAACTGGATCTTCATAGAAAATATAAGTTTTACCATCAATTTTTTTATTGTTTTGAGTTTTTTCTAATTGTCATCCTACACGATTTCTAATTGCGTCAATTCTGCTTTTTTGCGTATCAGGCATTAAGTTATATGAAACTTGTCAAGGATTAAGTGAAATACTTGAATCAACATTTATATCTAATGAAAACTGAGTAAGAATGTGTGGAGCAAATGGTAATGGGTTACCATTTAAATCTCCAGTTCCATTAATTACTGGTGATCTTCCTGGAGCAAGATAATTTTTTAATTCAGATTGTGCCTCAGCAGATATACCAATCGGTGTATAAATAAGATCTTTAACATCATTTGTGTTAAAAGGACGATAGATATCACCTTCAACAGTTGGAGTAGTTAAATCCAGTTTAAATTTGTATGAACGATTTTCATAAGTACGATTTATTGTATTACTAAATACGTTTCTATTAGCTACACCAAAAAGCGAAGCAGATGTAACCAAAATTATGCTTATCATGAATGAAACTAGTTTTCATATACCCGTGTAAGCCAAAACGAATGAGAAACGTTTCTTAATATTTAATCTACTTACATATTTATAGTAAATTCAGAATCCTTTTTGTTTTGGTACTAAAGTATTTCCAGTAATTAAATCTAATGGTTTAGTTTGCAAGGTTCTTAAAGTTACAAGATAAATAATTGCAGAAATAATTAGGCATGGTGTAATTACGGTAAAAATTGCAGCTATTGGATTAAATCTTAAGGTATTTTTTGGCAGTGTTCAGTAAGTTGAAAAAGTATCTAGCACAACAAACTGTAACTTATTGCCTATGATGTATCCTAAGATACCGCCTAATACAGCAGTTACTATTGCAAAAGCACAAAGAGATAAACCAATTTGGCTTGGTGAATAACCTTGCGAAACTAAAATACCAAGAACTTTGTTTTTTGAAGCAATATATCTTTTAATAACAAATACAACCGAAAGTATAGCTAGAAAACTAAATAGCAATACTAATCCTGTGGTTGCAACCGAAATAGCTTTAATAACTTTTACAATCGCATCAATTCTTAAGGCTCTTTCAGGGTTAATTGGATCAATTTCGTTGGTTAAAAATACTCTTTCAAAATTGTTATTTGAAGAAATAGCATTATTTACAACTTCTTTTAAATTCTCTTTTAGAACTTCATTAGATTTAGTTGTTGAATTTTTTACCAATAATACAGATTTAACAACGTTTCCACCATAAGCTTTTTGAATTCTTTGGAATCCTAAAGTATTGACATAAACTAAGGCTTGGTTGGTTGTATTTACTTGTAAATTATTTTCATCAATGACAGGATACATGTAATCAACTGTAGTTTCTTGACCCACTATAATAAATTTAAGTCCATTGATGTCTAACACATATTTAGAATCTAAATTATTTACAAACTCATTTATTAATAATGGATTATTTGGCACTTCACCTGTGTAAATTGCCTTATTGTTGCTTGCTAAATAGGCAAAATTAACTTTAGCAAAGTATGATCTTGGATTATTGAATGCAAATGAAGAATATTGTGTTTTTTGACTAATTGATCTAACAGCATCATATAATAATTCGTTAAATTTAAGTCCAAAAAAAGAAGGAATATCTAAATTTTTATAATATTCAAATTGTAAGGCATCTAAAAGAAGATTTGACTGTTGACTAACATCTAAAGGTGGATAAGTAAAATCAGCATCACCAACAACATCACTTAAAAAGTTATTAAATAACTGATATTCTTTTGTTTTATGATTGGTTAACACTTCTAAATCATTTAATTTATTTAAAACTAAATATGCCAAATTACCATTGATTAATTCAGTATTTGTTGTTTTCTTCTGAACTGCTAAATAAGAAATAGCAATTTCAGGGAAAGTAAGTCTTAAAATAGGATTAAGAAGTGAAGAAGAAATTCCAATAAATTCTAGTTGTAATGAAGGATTTATTTGATTTGCTAATTTTAAGGCTACATTTTTTATTGCAAAGAATTCTTCTGTAGATAAGTAATTTTTAATGAAATTATTCACAGTTTGATAATAAGCAGACAATTCTGGTTTATTAGGATCTTGTGTACTATACTTGGCACTCTGCCCTATAAAACCTAATTGAACGATCAACATTAATTTATTTGATAAAACAAAATCTTTAAATTTCGGATTATTGTCAATTAACTCTTTTACTTGTGAGTTAATAAATTCACCATTTTCATTTAAATCAAAAATATTAATTCTTGAAGGTTCATATAAAAATTTACTAATTGCATAATTGGTTGAAGAAGTAAAAGGAATATTAGCATTAGGTTCATTTTCTTGTGATAATTTTAAAACTTCAGGATTAATAGCAAATTTTAAAAAGTCGTCTACAAATTTATTTGTCTCTTCAAAAGTTCCATCAGTTTTACTATAGAAACTTATATATGGTGCAAAAAGTGAAAATGAACTTGCTCCTAAACTATAAGAATCTGAAATATCGGTTTTAATCAATTCTTCAATTGTTGATTTTAAAACTAATCAGGTTGCTGAACCTGCGTTGTAATCTTTTAAATCTTTTAGTAGATCTGAACCAGATTTATTTTCAAGATTTTCAATAAATCTATTGCCGCCTTTAGTTTGATCAATAAATTTTTCAACTAAAGCAATTTTATCTAGTAATAAAGATTTATCTACTACAGGTTCATTAGTTAAATATTCTCTTGTAAATTTTCTTAATTCATCATTAAGAGAGGTAATTTTAATTTCACTATTGTTTGAGTTAGTAACTGTGTTTTTTAAATTGTGTAATGTTTTCTCAATTAAATAATTAGTATAAGTTATCTTTCCATTTTCAGAAGCATTTGTTGTGCCTGAAAACCCTTTAATCAAGTCAAATAATGATAATTTATCTTCATCTTCAGCTGGCAATCAAATACTTTCATCTCCAGATTGAATTTCACTTGTTTTTGATGAAAGATTGAATAAGTTTACAATGTTAGATTTAAAAGCTTTACTTGATCCAGATGCACTAAATAATGATTCTGTTAATAATCTATATCATGTTTTATTATCAATTGAATCTAGTGCAAATTTAAATACATCTACTTTTACTCCTTGTGGAGTTTTATATTCAAATTCTCAGTTTACAAATTTAATTTTTGATGCACTGTTTAAGGCTTGTTTAAAGTAATCTAGGTCAATATTTTTGATGATATTCTTTAATGAATCTTTAACATTAGAGTAGCTTCCGTCTTTATTCTTATCAATTTTTGGCAAAATGTTTTGAACTAAATTTAAAACGTTTTGGTTGTCTTTTAAAAGTTCCTTAAAAATTGAATTATCTTCTAGTGAAAATAATTTACCAAAATCTACACTATCAATTAAATTAGTCAAACTTTCTTTTAATGAAACAGAATCGATTGATTGAATAAAGTATTTTAAGATAATTGAAGCTGTTAATTTTTGTGTATATTTTTCACCATTATAAATAAGATCTTTATCGCTGTTTGTTCTATATCATTCCAATCATTTGTCAGTAAATAATTTAACATCAATAGAATCTAGTAAATTACTCAATAAATCAAAAATTTGAATTGGATCATTGAATAGATTAATAATTGAAGCTACTAATGGTTGTTCTTTTTGCTCTCCGCCTGTTAAAGCAGCAAAACCTTTCAATAAATTATTAACTTGTTCAATTAAATAAGCTTTTTGTTCTTCAACTGTTGTTTTAGTTCTTAGTTCTGTTTTGATTTTATTGAAAACATCTTTAAATAAGGCTTTAACTAAATTTCCAGATGGTTCTGAAGCCATCTTATTTAATAAAATAGCCCCCATTTTTGGTAAAGTTGAATTATCTATTTTTCCCGAAATAAACACTCTTGAAAAATTAATTTCATCAAGTGCCACTTCAAAAACGGGCATTAATTTATAAACTAGATCACTTGATAAAAATCCGCTTTTAACAATGTTTAAATTTAAGAGAATTTTTTCCATTACTTCAATCAATGGTCTAATTTTTTGAGTTTTTACAATTCTTTGAATAATTTCGTTATTAATTGATCAAAAACTTAAAGGAACATAGATTGAATTATTTTCTCTAATCACTCAACCATCTCCATCTGTTTTTAAAAATTTTGTATCATAGGTCAAATTATTTTTTTCTATTCATCTAGCAACAAAATTTAAATCTTGACCATTGATTGCTTTATCATCTAAATAGACTGTTCTATAGATAATTTGATCATTTTCAACTATTTTTTTAACAAATTTAACTAAACCTTGATCATAAAAAATACCTAAATTTAATTCTTCATAATTAGGAATTTTTGAACCATCAATATTTTTCTTAGGATCAACATATTTATTTAATCAATAGACTTTTGTTTGACCTAAATAAGAAGTTTTATCTAATGTTGGTTGATAATCAACTATGTTAACAAAAGAGATATTTAGAATAGCATAATTTTCATCAACATATAAATTATTTGCAATTAACTTGGATAGTTCACCTGCAATGAAAGGTGGAAATTGATAATCATTAAAAATAGTTCTTTCATTATTGTGGAAATTATTCAAAATAGTTGGATCATAAACTTCTTCGTATAATTTTCCAACATTTAATTTCACGCCTTCAACTATGTTATTATCATCTCCTGTATCAATGAAGTGAAACACATTTTTAGCACCATCTTTGTTTAATCCATCGACAGTAATAGTTTTTTTAAGGCCAATGTTATCTTCGCCAACAAGATTAATCGCACCATCTACGATAGTCTTTTTAGTAATTCTTAATGCTGCATCTTTAATGATGTCAAAACGTTTTTGTTGAATTCTTTGTTCATTAATCTCATTATAAAAAGCAATTTTGTCTTCTTTCAATTCATCTCTTAATTTTGGATTATTGAACAATTCTATTTCTTTAATACTTTTTGCATCATTTTCTTCAATTTTATAAGCATTTCTAGAGCTATCATCAATTGGCAGTTTTCTCTCATCATTGGTGTAAAGTTTCAAGAATTCACTTTCCATGAAATTATAATTAGCACTTAATGATACTTCAGCAAATTTTGAATTTAAAACCTCACTAGAAATTTCTCATTGTCCATTATTTTGAACATATTTTTTTCATGTTTCAACTTTTCTTTTCTTTCAGTAAGAAAAGGTTTCTAATTGATCTCACAATTCATTACGATTTGCAGCATTAACATCACCTAAATTTTCAATAAAAGTTCTGTATGAACCTTGTCATTGTTTTTTTGCATCATTCTTATCAACATATGAAATGTAGTAGTTATATCTCAAAAAAGATGTTTCATCTTTTTTATTTACAATTAGTGATTGATCCAACTGATATGACTGGTTATTTTTTAAAAATAGTCGCACAATTTCTTGTGTTCTTAAATCCTGATCAAAAAATAAACTTGCTACAAAAGATGGTTGTAGTTGTGTGCTTTCAGCATATTTTTCTTCTTGAGTTGCGTTTTGATCATAAATTAAAAAATTACTTAAATCCTTAGTCTTTTCAGTTAAAGTATAAAAATTATCACTTTCATTGATTTTATTAAAACCTAAATAATTTGCAAGTACTTGGGGTTCAATTTTAACTCCTATTCCCTTGCTAATTCATTCATTACCTATTGCAAATTTTAAAGTAACTTCTTTTGTAAGTAAATTAACAAATGCTGCACTTACTTGTGAAGCGTATATATTATTTTCATCGCTTGTAATTTGCAATATATTTCCTAAATAATAATTTTGATCAAAATTTAAAGTTGCAGAATTTTCAAGTCTAATATCCTTAGTTGTTTGAACATAATTTCCCTCTGCATCTTGTTTGTATAAATTTATAACTCAAGTACCATGTGTCGCTTCAAAACGTGGATTATTTATGTCATCTAAATTAAAATTAACACCAGAATCACTATTTTTTGAAAGTCTATAAAAATTTAATAAATCATCTTTTTTGAAATATAAATCATTATTAGCATTAATTTGGCTAATATCAGTGCTTTGAATTAAATTAAGTGGAATATAATCCTCTTTTAAGTGTTCTAAATAAAGAATATTTTCTCCGTTTTGATCATTTAAATATTCTTTAATATCATTATCAATTGTTAAAGTGCTATCAACATGTTTTTTTCATTCTTCAAAAGCTGTTGATTTAAAGGTTTTGTCATAGTTAATGTGATATTCAATAGGTTTATAGAATCTTTCACTAAAAGTTCTGTTTTTTAAATCATCACTACTTTCACCATTAACAAAGTATCCTTGATTATATGCATTACCTGATGATGGTATGTTAAGATCAACTGTGGCGTCATGAAGAACAGATACTTTCTTGTAATTTTCAAAACTTCTTACCATTGAACTTCTAACACTTGTTAGAAGAGTAAAAACTGCTGAAGTTAAAAAAACTAAAATACTTAGTCCAATTACCACAACTTTATTTTTAGTTAACGATTTAAAAACTTCTTTGAATAATCTTCACATCTTCTGCTCCTTTTAATACTAAGATTAAGTACTAATAAGTATAAAAAATAAAGGTACTAACATTATATAAGATAACAAAAATAAAAATATAGCGATTTTTTCTCGCTATATTTGGTTATTTTTCTTCTTGATTTTTAGTACTTTCATCTGTTTTTTCTTCAGTTAAAAGTTCATCAATTGAGTAGTGTTTATTCTCAAAACGTTCTGTTTCTTTTTTAGCAGGCAATTCTAAGTGTGTTGCAATGTATTCAATCTCTTCAGCCACAATGGTTTCTTTTTCTAATAAAGCAGTTTTAATTAATTCAAGTAATTGCATATTAGCTTTAATTACTTCAACAGCTTTACCTTCAGCTTCTAACATAATTTTTCTCACTTCTTCGTCAATTTCGTGACCAATTTGTGGTGAGAAACCAGCTGATTTAAGATAATCTCTACCTAAGAATGGTGAACCTTCATCTTTTTCAAATTGAATTGGTCCTAGAGCTGACATACCTCACTCTGTTACCATTTTTCTTGCAATTTTGGTTGCTTTAGCAATATCATCACTTGCACCGGTTGAAATATTATCTTCACCATAAATAATTTTTTCTGCAGCTCTACCACCCATAAATGAAGTAATCATTGCAATTAATTCTTTTTTAGAAGCATTGTATTTTTCTTCTTCAGGTGTCATTAAGTTATATCCGCCAGCTTGACCACGTGGAATAATGGTAATTTTTTGAACTTTATTTCCGCCTGGCACTTTAAGACCAACAACCGCATGTCCTGCTTCATGATAAGCTACCATTGTTAATTCTGATTTAGTAATTACTCTATTTTTCTTTGCAGGACCTGACATAACTCTATCAATTGCTTCATCAATGTCAGTTAAATCAATTAAATCATGATTTTGTCTTACTGCTAGTAATGAAGCTTCATTAATTACGTTCTCTAATTGAGCCCCTGAGAAACCAGGAGTTCTTTTTGCAACTTTTTCTAAATTAATATTTGGAGCAAGTCTTTTACCTTTAGCATGTAATTCTAAAATTTCTTTACGTTCTTTTACATCAGGCAAACCAACAGTAATAGTTCTATCAAAACGACCTGGACGTGTTAGAGCAGGGTCTAAAACATCTGTTCTGTTAGTTGCAGCAAAGAATAAAATACCATTATTTTCTTTCATTCCGTCCATTTCAACTAACAATTGGTTAAGAGTTTGTTCACGTTCATCGTGACCTCCTCCCATACCAGCACCACGAGTTCTACCAATTGCATCTAACTCATCAATAAAGATAATTGCTGGTGCATTTTTTCTTGCTTCTTCAACAACTGTTCTAACTCTTTTTGCCCCTAAACCAACAAACATTTCCACAAAGTTTGATGCAGAAATAAAGTAGAAAGGAACATTTGCTTCACCAGCTGTTGCTTTAGCCAATAAAGTTTTTCCTGTCCCTGGAGGACCACCTAATAAAATACCGTGTGGCATTCTAGCTCCGGCAACTTGATATTTCTTAGGATTTTTAAGATAATCAACTATTTCTTGAATTTCTTCAATAGCTTCTTTGTTACCTGCAATATCTTTAAATGTTTTGTCACTTTTTACTTTCTTTGCAGGATTTTTGTCTTCTCCAACAGTTCCCATCATGTTCATGCTTCTTTTCATCATGCCTCTGAATAATAGTCACATAATGACAAGAAAAATTAAAGTAGGAATCATTGAAACAATAATGTTTGTAAATACTGAATTATTTTGTACTGGAAGAGGCACATAATAGAATGAAGGAGAAATTACATCAGTACCATGTGTACCTCCTGTAGCATAAGTAAGCACTGTTGAATAAACAGTTTCAGGACTTCAACCATTAAGCGAACTTACTAATGTTCCATTTAATTCTCATCCTTTAATTGCTTCTGAAGAACCAAGGAGAGAAGCTAGTCCACGACCAATATTGGCTTGAAATAATCCAACTATTCTTCCTTCGCGAACAAATTCATAACTTACAGTACCTATGTAATTATCAATTTGCAGTTTTTGTAAGTACGTGTTATCTGTATTAGATTTTAATGCTTCAAGTAATTGATTATTAAAACCTTGAATATTTATAACTTGTGTTGACTGTGTAAATTTTGAAATTACAAAATACAAAGTAACACCCACGATAAGAAGAATTAATAAAACTAATCAAGTTATATTTTTTCTTTTATTCTGTGTTTCGTTCATAAAGTTCCTTTCTTTGTATTAATTCAATAATTATATTATTATTTTAAAAACTTAATTTACCTTTATTTTTGATTAAATATAGGTTGTTTTTTAATAAAAATTTGCTAGTTCGATTAGATGAAAGAATAAAATTTTTAATGTTTTCTAATTTTCCGCTGCTTAAATTCAGATCTTGAAATTTTTGATGTAAAAGAATTACTAAAATTTCAATTTTGTACTTTAAATTTTTAAAATAATTTTGTTCATAAGATGTTTTTTTTCATTCTTGTAATTCTTTTAACGCTTTTTTATAGATTTTTTGGGTTATTTTGTTTTCTTTGTTGATTTGTTTAATAAAGCTATTTTTTTCTTTTGAACTTCACTCTTTTAGTTTTAATCTAATTTTATTTCTTGTTGTTATAGGTAGTTCATTCGTGTAATCGAGATGATAAGGCAAATTAAATTTTTGACAGTATTCTAAAATTTCATTTTTAAAATATTTTTTTATAAAAGGTCTATAAACAAGCATATTTTGCAAAAGTGTTTTTTCTTTAATTCCATAAAAAAATAATTTTTTCTTTGCGTCTTTTTGCATTATCGTTGTTTCCAAAAAATCATCCTTATGATGTGCTAACAACAATTTTTGACAATTATATTTATCATAATTTTCTTTAAAAAAATCATAACGATCACAGCGAGCAAGTTTTTCAAAATTTTCTTTTTGATATCTCTCATCAGTATGATAAAAAAAATCTTTTTCCAAAAAAAGAATTTGATTTTCTAAACAAAATTTTCTGACTATTGCAACATCTTCATGCGAATCATTTCGATAGTTATAATTAACTGTGTTAACTATTAAATTTTCTTTTTTATATTTTTTTATAGCTCAATAAAGCAAAAACATTGAATCAGGACCACCACTAATTCCCAGTAATATTTTTTTTCTTTCTGTTGACATTGAATTTATCCATTACTACTTTAATATCATTAAAAGCAAAAGATATTGCTGCATCTGCTGCAACATTTGCCACTTCTTCAAAAATTGGCATTTCTTCAAGAGTAAAGTTTGATAAAACATAATTTCTCAAAGGTATAGTTCTACTGCTTCCTATTCCTATTCTTAGTCTTTTGAATTCATTATTATTTAATTGAACTCTCACACTTTCAATTCCATTATGCCCTGCAGATGAACCACCAATTTTAATTGCTGCTTGACCTAGTTCAAAATCTTTTTCATCATAAATAACAATTACATCACTTGGATTAATTTTGTAAAACTGGCAAAGATTTTGCACAAACATTCCTGAATTGTTCATATATGTTTCTGGTTTGGCTATTATTAAATCATCTGTGAGAACAAATCTACCATTAAATTTTTCTTTATTTAACTTTAAATCTAGTTTATTAAGAATTTTATCAATTACCAAATAACCTGCATTATGTCTAGTAAACTGATATTCTTTACCTGGATTTCCTAAACCTACTATTAATTTCATTCTTTAATTATATTTAAATATGTTTAGTATTTGAATTTTTTTAATTTTTTACAAAATTAATAAAAAAACTAAGTTTTAACCTAGTTTTTAATTCTATAAGCATCAGCAAATCTTTCAAAATGTTTTTGAAATAATTCATACGCTTTTTCTCTTCTTGCAATTCTTCCATTTGGTCCAGAATCAGTGATTCTTCCGCCAACTATTGCGCCTAATTCAACTCCTGTTTCTTTAACATATCCTCTTCTGAAAGAATCTTTCATAAAAGCAATTGCTTTTTCTTCTCTATAGTTATTTTGTTTAATTATTTCTTTTAACTCTTTCTCTTCTCATTCCATTACATATTCTTTTCAAAGTTGATTAATATCATCAGGTTTATGTCCCTCTACAATTTTTGATTGAAATAATTGTGCGAATCCTTTTAATAAGTCTTCTTTACTTCTTAGCCCATCATTAGATTTAATATATGGCATCAAAATTTCTCTTAAAGTTTTTGAATAATCTTTGTATTTAAGAAGATCTTCAGCAACTATTTTATTGATTGCAAAGGCATCGTACTCATTTTGTTTTAAAATTTCAACTTCAAATTCAATATTGTATTTTTCTTTTTTATCTGGATATGTTCTATATTTTTCTTTAAGATCAAGATATCAACTTTGATAATTTTGGCGTTCTCTATTTTGGAAAATACGATTTTCTTCTAAATAAAATTCATCAAATGATTTAAGAATTGTTTCTAATCTTAAAATGTATCCAAATTTTTTAATAAAATCAATTTCTTGTTCTTCAGTATTCTCATTGTTTTCAAAATTTTCAAGAGGATATTTTTCTTTTAGTTCTTGAATACTTGTTTTATAACTTGGATTTCATTCTTGAGTCTGAAGTCTTTCATTTGTTACTCAATATCCATCTTCAAAAAATTCTTTAAATGTTCTTATTAAACAAATATTTTCTACATCTTTATTACCAAACAACTTTAGAGCATTTATTGTTGATTGTTCTAAATCTCTAAAAGCCACTATGTTTCCGCACGGTTTAGATGAATTGTAAATTCTGTTTGTCCTTGAATAAGCCTGGATTAAATTATGATAATCTAGTTGTTTATCGATTCATAAAGTATTTAAAGTTGGAGCATCAAAACCTGTTAAGAACATGTTACATACTAATAAAATATCAACTTCTCTTTTTTTCACTCTTGTTGAAACGTCTTTATAGTAATTTTCAAAAGATTCACCATAAATTGAAAATTGAGTAGAAAATTGTTCGTTGTAATCTTTAATAATTTTTGCTAAAAATTCTTTGGCTGATACATTTAATCTATCTATATCAAAATCTTGATCAATATCCTCTAAAAATGCACTACCGTTAATTAAATCTTCATCATTAGGTTCAAAACTATAAATTGAAGCTATTCTTAGACTTAAATTTTTTTCTTTAATTTGTTTTTTAAATTCTTTATAGTAAAGTTGAACCGCTTTTACAGATTGAGCTGCAAACATTGAATTAAAACCAAATGTTCCGTTTTCTCTCATAGTTTTACGATCAAAATTGTCCAAAACATAAGAAACAATTGTTTTAATTCTTTTTTGATCGTCATAATAATCTTTTGTTAATTGCGAAAACGGCACTGTTTGATCAAAATTTTTAACTAGAGTGTTATATTGAACATTGAATTTTAAAACATTTCCATCTGCAATGGCATCGGCAATTGTATAAGTATGTAGTAAATCACCAAAAATTAATTCTGTTGTAAGATTTAAAATCTTGTCTTTACTATTACTGTTTGTTGAGAAAATAGGTGTTCCAGTAAATCCAAACATAATGTGTTTTTTGAAAAAGTTTTTAATTTTTCTATTTCAATCACCGTGTTGTGAACGGTGACATTCATCAAAGATGAAAACAATTTTTTTATCACCTAATTTTTTATCCTCGTTTGACTCAATTAATAAAGAAAGTTTTTGAATTGTTGTAACAATTACCTTGTTTTTTGGATCACTGCTTTGTAGAGCCTGTCTAAGAGCATTCGTATTTCTGCTTCCTGTTACGCACCCTTTCTGAAAACGTTCATATTCTCTAATTGTTTGATAGTCTAAATCTTTTCTATCAACTACAAACATTACTTTATCAAGTTCATCAATATTTTTTGCCAATTGCGCTGTTTTAAAGGAAGTTAAGGTTTTTCCTGATCCTGTGGAATGCCAGATGTAACCCCCTCCTAAAGATCTTCCTTGATGTTTTCCTAAAAGGATAGGGTTCTTTAGTGCAACTTTAATTCTGCTCAAAATTTTTTCTGTCGCGGCTATTTGATATGGTCTCATGACTAAAAGGTTTTTTTCTTCAGTGAAAACACAATATTTAGTTAAGATGTTAAGAATAATTCTCTTTGGAAAGAAATAATAAGTGAAATCTTCTAAATCACTAATTCTATTGTTTTTAATATCTGCTCAATAACTAGTAAATTCAAAAGAATTCAAAGTTACTTTTTCACCCGAATTTAACACTTGTTTTTGTCTACTGTCTAATGCTAATTTTCTTGTGGTGTTTGAATAATATTTGGTTTGTGTGCCATTAGAAATTACAAAAATTTGAATAAAGTTAAATAATCCAGAGCCATTAAAAAATGATTTCTTTTGATAACGTTCAATTTGATTAAACGCATCCTTTAAAGAAGCACCTCTTCTTTTCAATTCAATATGAACAAGTGGTAAACCATTAACCAAAATAGTAACATCATAACGATGCTTGATTTCTGAATTATCAACATATTGATTAATAACTTGAATATTATTATTGTTTAAATTTTCCTTATCAATAAGCATTATATTTTTAAAATTAATGCCATTTAAAGGTTTGTCCAAATTCAATACAAATCTATCGTGCATTTGAATTTTTTCTGTTTTTTCAACAATTGTGTCTTTTTCATTTGCTATAACATCATTATAAAAAGTCTTTCACTCATTATCGGTAAACGAAAAATTATTCAATTTTTCTAATTGAATTCTTAAATTATTTTTCAATGCATCTTCATCTTTAAATTTTTCGTGAGTGTATCCTAATTGTTCTAAATCTTTTATGAAATAGTCTTCTAAATCTTTTTCACTTTGATATTCTTTAGATCTTTTTTCAATAGGCTCAAATAATTCAACAATTGTGCCGTTTTCTCCAATAGATAAAGGGTTTATCTTAATCATCTTTTACTCCAAATTTAATAATTCATCTATATAGTAATTATATTGTTTATTTATCAATTTGATTTCTTTTGGTAATAATCCATTAATTTCATTAATATACTTCTCAAATTTATCTAATTTATAAGCAATTTCTTTTTGTTTATAAATAGGAATAATTGGAATTTTAATTTTTGAAAATTCTCCTATTAATAATGTTGATCTGCCACTTCCAATAAGCGAATATTTAGGAGCATTAAGTTTTAAATAATGATAAACAAATTTTGTATCTACTAATTGATTATTATTTTTTAATATCCCGCATAAATGAGTTATTGAAAATTTATCATTTCTATAAAACACTGTTCCTGCTTGTCCATACATTGTTCAGGTGATATATTCACCATCAAAATCATAAGTATTTATTTTGCCTATTTCACCATTATTTAATGTTTGCGCAGAATAAATTGGATATTTCGCATCATTGATCATTTTAGTTTTTGGGATAATTTTTCCTGATTGAACTATAAACAAATCTTTTACAGATAAATAATTTGTCTTGTTTGAATTTAAAGTTTCAATTAACAAATTAAGAATTTCTATTAGTGTTAATAGATGCTCTCTCTCTCTCTCTCTCTCTAGATCGAGAGATAATGTGCCTTCAGCAAATGAAAGAAGTTTATCGCGGTAATATTCGTATTGTTTATTGCGTGCTTCTAGTTCAGCGGGGAGGCCATTTTGAAGATCGTTAGTTAATTCATTAAAAGTGTTTAAAATATTGACAATTTGATTCTGAATATTTAAATTTGGAATTCAAACTTTTAAATTATTTATTACATCTTTAGATAATGAAGGAATACCTGCGCCTTGTTTTTGCTCCATTAAATATTTTTCATTGTTCTTTAAAATAAAATAAAGATATCTGTTTAATAATTTATTTTCATCTTTTGAATTAACTATATAACAGTGTGAACTAGCTCAAAATGGTGTTGTTATTCAGTCAACATATCCAACTGACCCACCCTGAGCAATAGTTATTTGATTAGCTTCTTGATTATATTTATCGTAATATCCAGAAGGCGAAGTTCCGCCATTTATTACTGGATATTGTCCGTTTTCAATCATTTCTGTTTTATTTAATTGAACACCTTTAGTAATTTCAATATAGTTTTCTATTCTTTGATTTTCTGAATAATTGTAATTTATAGCTGATTTGGTTAAATCATTTACTATAAATTCAATCAATTTTAATAGATGCTCTCTCTCTCTCTCTCTCTCTAGATCGAGAGATAATGTGCCTTCAGCAAATGAAAGAAGTTTATCGCGGTAATATTCGTATTGTTTATTGCGTGCTTCTAGTTCAGCGGGAAGACCAATGTTTAGATCCTGACAAAGCATCTCAAAATTATCAAGAATGTGAACTATTTTTTCTTGCAGTTGAAGAGAAGGAATTATTAGTTTAATATTTTCTAAATCTATTTTTCTTAACCCTTGTAAAGTAGATCCTTGTAATAAATTTTTATAAATATTTTTAATCTTTGATGTTTCTAAAACATATTTTAGATATTTTCCCAAAATAATTTCTGTATTTGGCTTTAATGAATATAAACTCTCGCTTATATCTCAATTATTAGGGTCTTCATTAACTATTGCTATTTTTCCAATTGTTCCAATTCCAGAAAATAAAATATCTCCTTTTTCTAGTTTAGATCTTTTATTTATTATTGTTTTTGCATAATCTGATATTTTGTCTGTTTTCTCATTAAAAATTATTTTTCCATCATTTATATCTTTAGTAGTCACATAAAAATTGTTAGAATCATCTTCATTTAGTTTGAAATTATTTCTAGGATTCAAACCTATAGAAATAGATTTAACAACATCTTTTAATTTATATTCATTAAAAAGGGATTTTTTGGATAGTAAAAGATCACGGTAGTAGTCGTACTGAAGAGTTCGCGCCTTCAGCTCCGCCTTCAGCTCCGCCTTCAGCTCCGCTGAAAATTGAGTGAAAGTATCTAAAATTTCTGCAATTCTTTTTTGTTTTTTAATTGAAGGTAATTGAATTTCGAGATTTTCTAATTCTTTTTTGGAAATATTGAATCTTGTAACACCGTTTGCAAATGATGATATTGTTTTTCTAATGTAATAACTTCTGAATAAATGTTTTATATAGTTTACATCAATTAAAGACAAGTCATTAAATCTAAAACCAAAACAAAAACTATTAAGATAGATATCTTCTTTTGGAATAAAATTAATAACTGAACTCATTCCTGCTTCTTCTCTATTTTCAGATGAAGTTGTGAATAGTAAATCACCATACATAACTTTATTTTGATTCTCACCATCTTTTATATAAACTGTTTCTAATTCATCAATTTTTATAGAAGGGTTTTGATTTACATTTAAAAATGTAATATATTTTTTATTCCCATTTATAAAATCATTTTTGGTTTTTGATTTCAATCCATTAAAGAAAAATCCTATTTCTTTTAACTTGTATTTTTTTATATCAGATTTCATTTTTTTACCTTTAAGCGATTACAATATTTTTTCTTTCCAATAATTATAAAGTTTTTCAATCAATTTTATTTTTTCAGGTAATATGCCATTTACTTCATTGATATACTTTTCAAATTTATCCAATTTATAGGCAATTTCTTTTTGTTTATATAATGGTATTATTGGAAATTTGACTTTGTATATTTCATTTGTCATAAACATTTGTCTACCGCTTTTTTTAATTACATAACTAGGCACAACTTGCCTTAAATAATGATAGGCAAATCTAATATCAACATTGCTATTAATTTTTTTGAGTAAGCCACAAACATTTGTGGCGCTAAATTTTCCTTGTCTATAAAATATCTCACCAGCATAACCATGAATTGTTCAACTTAAATATTCACCATCAAAATCATATGTGTTAAGTTTTCCCATTTCTCCGTTATTAGTAACTTGTGCTGAATATACAGGATAAATACCTTCTTTCACTAATTCATTTTTAGAAATTATTCTTCCGCTTTTCGCTATAAATAAATCTTTTACGGTTAAATAATCATTTTTATTTAAATTTATACTTTCAATGAATAAATTAAGAATTTCTATTAGTGTTAATAGATGCTCTCTCTCTCTCTCTCTCTCTAGATCGAGAGATAATGTGCCTTCGGCAAATGAAAGTAGTTTGTCACGATAATATTCGTATTGTTTATTACGTGCTTCAAGTTCGGCTGGAAGACCATTTTGAAGGTCGTTAGTTAATTCATTAAAAGTGTTTAAAATATTAACAATTTGCTTCTGAATATTTAAATTCGGAATTCAAACTTTTAAATTATTTATTACATCTTTGGATAATGACGGAATACCTGCACCTTGTTTTTGCTCCATTAAATATTTTTCATTGTTTTTTAAAACAAAATAAAGATATCTATTTAATAACTTGTTGTCATCTTTTGAATTAACTATATAACAATGTGCACTAGCTCAAAATGGTGTTGTCATTCAATCAACATATCCAACTGATCCACCCTGAGCGATTGTAATTTGATTAGCATCTTGATTATATTGATCATAATATCCTGAAGGCGATGTGCCACCATTGATTACTGGATATTGATCGTTTTCAATCATTTCTGTTTTATTTAATTGAACACCTTTAGTGATTTGAATATAGTTTTCTAATTTTTCATTTTCTGAATAACTGTAGTTTATAGCTGATTTGGTTAAATCACTTACTATAAATCCAATCAACTTTAATAGATGCTCTCTCTCTCTCTCTAGATCGAGAGATAATGTGCCTTCGGCAAATGAAAGTAGTTTGTCACGATAATATTCGTATTGTTTATTACGTGCTTCTAATTCAGCAGGGAGGCCTATGTTTAAATCTTGGCAAAGCATTTCAAAATTATCTAGAATGTGAACTATTTTTTCTTGTAGTTGAAGAGAAGGTAATTTTATGATTCAATTTTCTATATCTTTTGAATAAACATGGGAAATTGATCCCGTTGTTTTCAATTTATATATATCATTTTGTTTATTTTTAAATCAATGATACAAATATTTTTGATTTAAATTAGAGTTATTGGATTCTACTGTAAAACAGTCTAATGCGTATATTTTTGTTTTTCAAAAAGCAACATACCCGGCACTTCCAGAAGAGGTTATTGTAATCATGTTTTCTTTTCTATTAGATTGATTAGTTCATCCCGACTCTTTTACGCCACCTGAAACTATGGGATACTTATTACCTTTTTCTGGTTTTAAAGAGGTTGAACCCTTTTGAAATAAAACGACATCTTTTAATTTATATTCATTAAAAAGAGATTTTTTGGATAGCAAAAGATCACGGTAGTAGTCATACTGAAGGACTCGCGCCTTCAGCTCCGCCTTCAGCTCCGCTGAAAATTGAGTGAATGTGTCTAAAATTTGAACTATTCTTTTTTGCTTTTTTATTGGTGGCAACAAAAGTTTTCAATTTTCTATATCTTTTGGATAAACTTGTTTTAGAACCGTTCCTACTTGTTTATTTTTGATTGCATTCTGTTTGTAATTTAAAAAATAATAAAGATATTTTTGTAAAAGTACTTCGTTATTAGATGTTTCAATAGTAAAACAAGAATCTGAAACAAATATCGGCATTTCTCAAAATAAAACTTGTCCTGCTGTTCCAACACGAGAAATTGTTATAGCATTTTTCTCTCTGTTTGATTCATTGTGATAAAAAGAAGGTTTGACTCCTCCATTTATTACTGGAATATTGCCTTCTATTGCTTTAGATTTTGTTAGTGGAGTTCCGCGCTTAAATTTAACAACTTCTTTCAATATAAATTCTTTATAATGAATTTTATCTAATTCTTTCATATCTCTATTTTTTCCTTAATTTTTAATTGAATATTTTTCTCTCAAATAATTATAAATTTTTTCAATTAATTCTATTTCTTTTGGCGACAATCCATTAATTTCATTGATATATTTCTCGAATGTATCTAATTTATAAGCAATTTCTTTTTGTTTACAAATAGAAATGATTGGAATTTTTATTTGTTCAAAAACATTTGGCATCAATTTGTAATTATTATTTGCTTTATTTACATAATTTGGTGGAAAAAAGTTTTAAAAAATAGTATGCAAATTTCAAATCAATTAAATTATCGTTTTTTCTAGAAGACCACAAACATTTCTAATATTAAATTTTTCATTTCTATAAAAGATTGTTCCTACTTTCTTTAGTTCCATCTGTTGTCCAAATTATATATTAACCATCAAAACCATAAGTGTTTATTTTACCTATTTCACCATTATTGATTGTTTGAGATGAATATACAGAATAAGAATCGTTTAAAAGCAATTGATTTTTAGATATAACTTTTCCTCTTTTAGCTGTAAACAAGTGTTTTACTGGTAAAGAATTTTTTTTATTTGAATTTAAAGTTTCAATTAATAAATTAAAAATTTCTATTAGTCTTAATAGATGTTCTCTCTAGATCAAGAGATAATGTGCCTTCGGCAAATGAAATTAGTCTATCACAGTAATATTCGTATTGTTTATTACGTAATTTTAATTCTGCGGAAAGGCCATTTTGAAGATCGTTAGTTAATTCATTAAAAGTGTTTAAAATATGAACAATTTGATTCTGAATATTTAAATTTGGAATTCGAACTTTTAAACTATTTATTACATCTTTAGATAATGAAGGAATGCCTGCACCTTGTTTTTGATCCATTAAATATTTTTCATTGTTTTTTAAAGCAAAATAAAGATACTTATTTAATAATTTATTTTCATCTTTTGAATTAACTATATAGCAATGTGCACTAGCTCAAAATGGTGTTGTTATCCAATCAACATAACCAGAAGAAGTTCCTCCTTGAGAAATTACAATATTATTTGCATTTTGATTATATTGATCATAATATCCTGAAGGTGATGTGCCACCATTGATTACTGGATATTGACCATTTTCAATCATTTCTGTTTTATTTAATTGAACACCTTTAGTAATTTGAATGTAATTTTCTATTTTTTCATTGTCCGAATCATTGTAATTTATAGTGGATTTGGTTAAATCACTTACTATAAATTCAATCAACTTTAATAGATGCTCTCTCTCTCTCTCTCTAGATCGAGAGATAAGGTACCTTCGGCAAATGAAAGAAGTTTATCGCGATAATATTCGTATTGTTTATTACGTAATTCTAATTCTGCGGGAAGACCTATGTTTAGATCTTGACAGAGCATCTCAAAATTGTCAAGTACATACGCTATTTTTTCTTGTAGTTGAAGAGAAGGAATTATTAGTTTAATATTTTCTAAATCTATTTTTCTTAACCCTTGTAGAGTAGATCCTTGTAATAAATTTTTATAAATATTTTTAATCTTTGATGTTTCTAAAACATATTTTAGATATTTTCCCAAAATAATTTCTGTATTTGGCTTTATTGAATATAAACTCTCGCTTATATCTCAATTATTAGGGTCTTCATTAACTATTGCTATTTTTCCAATTGTTCCAATTCCAGAAAATAAAATATCTCCTTTTTCTAGTTTAGATCTTTTATTTATTATTTTTTTTGCATAATCTGATATTTTGTCTGTTTTCTCATTAAAAATTATTTTTCCATCATTTATATCTTTAGTAGTCACATAAAAATTGTTAGAATCATCTTCATTTAGTTTGAAATTATTTCTAGGGTTCAAACCTATAGAAATAGATTTAACAACATCTTTTAACTTATACTCATTAAAAAGAGATTTTTTAGATAGCAAAAGATCACGGTAGTAGTCGTACTGAAGGACTCGCGCCTTCAGCTCCGCCTTCAGCTCCGCTGAAAATTGGGTGAAAGTATCTAAGATTTGAACTATTCTTTTAATTTCTTCATCGGAAGGTAATTCAATTTCTAAATTTTCTAAATCTCTCTTTGATATTACAAATCTTTGACTACCTTGAGAAAGTTTATAAAAAGTTTTTCTATATTTTGCACTATTGAATAAATAATGCAAATATGAAGCAACAAAATAATTTGGATTAAACAGTCTAAATCTCATTAGATGATAACTATAAACAACATTTTCTAATTCATCAATAACAACAGCTGTTCTTACATTATCATCTCTTGTTTCCGAGCTTGGAGTAATCATTAAATCAAATTTTTTTATACTACAATCTAAAATTTTTTTATTACTAGCAGTAGTTTTCATTGATGGAATCACAGAAGTAATTTTTGGATTCTTATAAACGTCCATATAATTCAATAAAATTATTTCTTTTTCTCCATTTACTATTTTTTATCAACTCCTGCGGAAGATAAAATGCCCAATTCTTTCAAAAGAACTTTTTTTGTTTTAATATTCATTTTTAAACCTTTATAAAAAACGAAAATTAAAATTCTCTTTCAATTTCTGCAATAATTTTGTCAATTTCAGCTCTTAAAACTTCTTGTCTTGCTGTAATTTCTTTAATTTGTGCATTTAAAACTTTAATGTCAATAACTTCTCTTTCATCTTTTTGTTCGACAAAAGTTGAAACAGTTAATTTGTAGTTATTTTCTTCGAGTTCTTTTAATGAAACTAGTTTAGAAAAGTATTGAATTTCTTTTCTGTTATGGTAAGCATCATAAATTTTTTCAATATGTTCTGGCATCAAGACATTTTTAGTACTTACTTTGTTAAATTCTTTGCTTGCATCTATGAATAAGACGTTGTTGTCTTTTTTATTTTTCTTAAGAACCAAAATAGTTGTAGCAATACTTGTTCCATAGAATAGATTATCTGGTAATTGAATTAATGTATCAACATAGTTATTAGAAACAAGATATTTTCTTATTTCTTGTTCTGCTCCAGCACGATAGAAAACACCAGGGAAACAAACTATAGCTGCTGTTCCATTTTCTGCTAAATGATGCAATGAATGCATAACAAAAGCTAAATCAGCTTTTGATTTAGGAGCTAATACACCTGCAGGCGCAAATCTTTCATCATTAATTAAAACTGGGTTATCGTTTCCTTCTCAAGAAATTGAATAAGGAGGATTAGACACAATAGCATCAAAAGGTTTAAATTCTAAATGCAGTGGTTTTAATAAAGTGTCCCCTCTTCTAATTTTGAATTTATCAAAGTTAATGTCATGTAAAAACATATTAATTCTACATAAGTTAAAAGTTGTAATGTTTATTTCTTGGCCATAAAATCCTGATGCAATATTTTCTTTTCCTAAAAGTTTTGCAAATTTTAAAAGTAATGATCCTGAACCACAAGCTGGATCATAAACACTATTAATACTGTTTCTTCCATCTATAGCTAACTTAGCTAAAAGTTCTGAAACTTCTTGTGGAGTAAAAAATTCTCCTCCTGATTTTCCAGCTTCTTTTGCATACATCGCCATTAAATATTCATAAGCATCACCAAAAATGTCAATTGTGTTATCTTTAAAAGAACCTAAATCTACTGAACCAAAAGCATCTAAAATTGAAATAAGTTTTTTATTTCTTTCTTCGACTGTTGAACCTAATTTGTTTGAATTGAAATCTAAATCGGCAAATAATCCAATAAAATCTTCTTCGCTTTCTGTACTTTTTGCAGAATTTTCAATTGCATTAAAAACTTTTTGAAGTGTTTCATTTAAGTTGGGGTTGTTTTCTGCATTTTTTCTAACATTTTTAAATAATTGACTTGGATAAATGAAAAAACCTTTTTCTTCTATTAATGTTCTTTTAATATCATCATTATCTACATCTTCATCTTTCAATAGAGAATAATCGTCTGTTTTATTTCCGTCTGAATCATAGTTTATATGATTTTCAAAATTTTCTGAGATAAAACGATAGAATAAAAATCCTAAAACATATTGTTTAAAATCTCACCCTGTTACTCCGCCTCTAAGTTTATTAGCTACTTGTCAAATAACTTTGAACAAATTTGCTTTTTCCTGATCTCTTGTTGCCTGTTTGTTTGTTTCCATGTCTTTTCCTTCATATTACTTCATAATGTTTATTTTAATTATTTAATTATACATTTTAGCCAAATTTAAAAAATTTTGTAATTTTACAAAAAAAACGGAAAAATTAAATTTTGTTTTTATTTATTTTTTATATTTTTTCCTAATATTTGCAAATTTGTTTCAATATTTAAATTATTATTTTTATCTTCTATTTGAGTTTTATAAAGATGTAAATTACCTAAAATCAATAAATCTTCTTTTGCTCTTGAAGTGGCCGTATAAATCAATTTATTGTTCAACATATGTTTATACTTTGAAAAAACTGGAAAAATAATTGAAACTGCTTCTGAACCTTGAAACTTATGCACACTAATTGCATAAGCAAGTTTTAAGTTTTCTTTTATTTCTTTTAATTCATATTCAACATGTTTAGAATTAAAGTCTATAATAAAGTTTCCTGCATCATTTAAGCCTATAAAATAGCCTATTTCGCCGTTAAAAACATCTTTATCATAGTTATTAACTATTTGAATAACTTTATCATTTAAAAATAATTCTCCATTGTTAAAAAATACCGGGTAAGAAACTGAATTTGGATAATAATTATCAATATATCATTTTTGTAAAATTTTATTTGTTTCATCTATTAAGGAATTAATTGGAATTAAAACCATTACATTATCTATTCCATATTCTGCTACTTTTTGTGAATAATATTTCGTTATATTTGTTGAATATTTTCCAATTTCTAATTCTTCGAATTTAACTGATTCGCTAGACAATTGAGGAAATTTATTAGATTTAATGTCTAAGAAATAATCCACTATATCTTTCTTATCAGTTCGATAAATTTCATCAAGAATAGTTGTATTAAAAATTTCTACATTAATTAAATCCTCCAAAAGATTTCCCGGTCCAATACATGGTAATTGGTAAGCATCACCTAGTAGAATTATTTTTTTTAATTTTGGACATGAATTTAATAAAAAATTGAACAAATTAATCTCAACCATTGAAAATTCATCAATAATTAAAACTTCAACATCTTTTTCATTTGTATCAATGAAATTTAATTCTTCTGCGTCTTTAATTTTTAAAAAGCTATGAATAGTTCTTGCATCAATATTTTTTGATGTTATTAAATTAACAGCCGCTTTACCTGTTGGAGTTAAAACCTGAATTTTTTTCTCGCTATAGTGGTTACTTAATTCTTCAAAAATTTTACTAATTAAATAAGATTTTCCCGTTCCGGGAAAACCAGAAATAATTGAAACACTACTTTCCATAGCTTGCATAAAAGCTTGTTCTTGTTTTAAAGAAAGATTATTTGGTTTATTCTTCGGTACTATAAATGAATTTTTTTTATTAATTTTGATTAAAGAATTTAAAATATTTTCTTCTTTTTTAAATATCTTTGTTGTTGTTAATTTTTGTAATTCATCATAGAAAATTAAGTCACCTTGAGCAACTAGTTTTGCTACAGTATTATTTATTCATTCTATATTGCATGCAATATAACGATTTACAAATTCTTCTAATTCATCTATTTTATAAGGAATTAAAGTACTATTATTCATAAAAGTTAAATCAAAATAATAAAGAATAACTGACTGTAAAATCCAATCTCTTTTTAATTCATTAAAATTATCGGCATACAATGAAATAGCTAATTTATGTATTTCATTAAACGTAATTCCAAAATTAAAATATAAATCATAGACATTTGTGTTTTTTAGTTCTTCAAGAAAATTATTTTTATTCAAAATTTGTTTAATTTTCTCATATAACAAAGTTAAACCTTTACTTACAAAAAAAGAATATGTTTCATTGTTAAATTTTTCTAAAAATAATTTTAATTCTTCGACTACTTTTTCTTTCAAAATATCAGAATAGTAATCATTATTTTCTATATTTTTTAATCAATCAACTCCGTATTTTTCTTTAATCTTTGTTATTGTTTTAGGTCCTAAACCTTTAACTTCATGTACTACAATTGACTCTAACTCCATTTCGCTCATTTTAAGAACTTCCAAGGAAATAAGGTTATAAGTGTTTCTCTGAGAATTAAAATTACACTCAATTAAATAAGAAGTAACAAAATCAATTGATTGATTCTTTAAATAAACGGGAATTAAATCATTTTTGGTTTTAAATAAAGCAAATGTATACTTTCAATCTGCTTTTTGACCACCACTTAATATTTTTGTAAATTTTCCTTCGAATAAAAGAATCTCTTGTTCTTGATTTGTCATATTTTTAATTATAGAAAATAATAAATTTAATGTTGAAATAAACTTAATTTTCACATTTTAAAAAGATGTTTTCCACATGCATATTTTTTTAATGTTTATTTTTGTTTAAAAATAACTTATTCTTCTTATCTATAGGTATTTTTGTTGTGGATAACTTTGTTTATAACTAAGTTTAAAAAACATTTTATAAACAATATGTGATTAATTTAAATTAAGTTTATTAATATTAGTGT